>JBGPIW010000444.1:0-2841 GCA_041485045.1 Gemmatimonadota bacterium
GGTCGCCCTGGGCCAGGCCAAGGTCGGGTTGCTGCGCGCGCAGACCGCGCAGCGCGTCGAAAAGCTGCGGCTGTTCGAGCAGATGGGGGTCAGCGCGCCGACGGCGGTCGACTCGGTCGGGCTCACCGACACGTTCATGATTCAGTCACCGGCGTGGAAGCTCGAGGACCTGCTGACGATGGCCGAGGTGCAGAACCCGTCGCTGGCGGCGCTGCGGGCGCGCGAGCGCTCTTCGTCCTGGGGCGTGAAGGCGGCCGCTTCGGGGTATGGCCCGTCGCTGTCGCTCTCGGCCGGGTGGTCGGGCTTCACGCAGGCGTTCGCCCGTTCGGGTGATCTGAACCAGGTGATCATCGGCAGCCAGAGCGCGAGCGGGCAGCAGTACGTGGCGTGCCAAGACAACAACACGATCCGGAACTCGAGCGGACTCGGTCCACTGGACTGCAGCGGGTTCGTCTGGACCGCGGCGCAGGAGCAGTCGATGCGGGACCAGAACAGCATCTTCCCGTTCCACTTCATCGGGCAGCCGTTCCGGGCAAGCCTCACGGTGACGCTGCCGCTGTGGACCAATTTCCAGCAGTCGCAGCTGGTCGCCCAGGCGAAGTCCCAACACCAGGATCTCGAGGAGGGCGTGCGCGCCCGGGGGCTTGGGCTGCAGACCGAAGTGAGCCAGGCGTATTACACGTTGCAGACGGCGTTTCAGTCCGTCGGCATCCAGGACACCAATCGATCGGTGGGCCACGAGCAGCTGCAGCTCGCCACCGACCGCTACAAGGTCGGCTCGGGGACGTTCTTCGAGCTGCTGGACGCCCAAGTGACCGCCCTGCGGGCGGAGACCGACTACATCAGCGCGGTTTACGATTACCACAAGGCGGTGGCCGCCCTCGAGGCAGCCGTCGGCCGCAGCTTGCGCTAACCGGAGAGGAACGCGAGTCATGTCCAAGGGAACGAAGGTGCTCATCGGCGTCGGCGGGGTGGTGCTCGTCGCCGCCCTCGTCATCGTCAGCGCGAGCGCCAAGCGCGAGCGAGGGACCGAGGTCCGATTCGAGAAAGTGTCCCGGCGCGACCTCGTCGCCGCCGTGACCGCGAGCGGCAAGGTGCAGCCGAAGACCAAGGTCGACGTCAGTCCCGACATCACCGGGCGAATCACGCGTCTCGCGGTGCACGAAGGCGACGTGGTGACGAAGGGGCAGTTCCTGCTCCAGATCGATCCCACGATCTACGAGGCGGGGCTGCAGCGGGCGCAGGCGAACTACGCATCCGCCCAGGCTTCGCTGGTCCAGTCGATCGCGAGCCGGGACCAGTCGGCCCGGGCGCTGGAGCGGGCGAAGCAGCTCAAGCGGCAGAATCCGAATCTCATTTCGGACGAGCAGCTGGAGCAGGCGCAGACCTCCTCCAACGTCGCGGACGCGGTGGCGAACTCGGCGCAGCACCAGGTGGACCAGGCGCGCGCCGGCGTCCAGGAGGCGCGCGACCAGCTCAGCAAGACGCACATCGTGTCGCCGATGGCCGGCCGCATCACCCGGCTCGCCGTGGAAGAGGGCGAGATGGCGGTGCCCGGCAACTTCTCGCGCGACGTGGGGCTGCTGCTCACGGTCTCGGATCTCTCCGTGATCCAGACGAAGGTGAACGTGGACGAGACCGACGTCGTGCGCATTCACCTGGGCGATTCGGTCGAAGTGTCGGTGGACGCCTTCCCCGACACCGCGTTCGTGGGACGGGTCACGAAGATCGCCAACAGCGCGCTCCTCGCGCAGACGGCGGTGACCGGCACCAATGACCGTGCCGTGGACTACGAGGTGGAAATCACGCTCGAGAATCCGCCGGCGGACGTGCGCCCGGACCTGTCCGCCACCGCACGCATCGTCACCGACACGCGTCGGCAGTCGCTGTCGATCCCGATCATCGCCCTGACGGTCCGGGACAACGCCCCGGTCACGCCCGAGAGCCGGCGCGACACCGCGCAGACCGGCAAGCGGAAGGAAACCGAAGGCGTGTTCATCGTGACCAACGGCAAGGCGACCTTCCGGGCCGTGAAGGTCGGCATCGCGGGCGACGAGTACTTCGAGGTCCTGGACGGGGTGAAGGAGGGCGAGCAGATCGTCGCCGGCCCCTATCAGGCGATTCGCGATCTGAAGGACGGCACGCCGGTGCGCGCCGCCAAGACCGCGGCCGATACGACCCGTCGGGCCGGCTCGTGAGCCGCGCCCAGGAATTCCACACCGGCGACATGCCGCAGCCGGACATCGTCATTCTCACGCACAAGCTGTCGCGGGATTACGACATGGGCTCGGAGGTGGTGCGCGCGCTGCGCGGCGTCGATCTCCAGATCCGGCGCAACGAGTACGTCGCCGTGATGGGCCCCTCGGGGTCGGGCAAGTCCACCCTGATGAACCTGATCGGCTGCCTCGACACCCCGACGACGGGGGAATACTGGCTCAACGGCCAGCAGGTGTCCGCGCTCACCGACGACGATCTGGCCCGGATCCGCAACAAGGAGATCGGGTTCGTCTTCCAGACGTTCAACCTGCTGCCCCGCGCGTCGGCGCTGCACAACGTCGAGCTGCCGCTCATCTACGCCGGCATGGCGTCGCGCGCGCGGCACGATCAGGCCGTGTCGGCGCTGACGCGCGTGGGCCTGGGCGACCGCATGGAGCACAAGCCGAACGAGCTGTCGGGCGGCCAGCGCCAGCGCGTCGCGATCGCGCGCGCGCTCGTCAACAACCCGAGCATCCTGCTGGCCGACGAGCCGACGGGCAACCTCGACTCGACCACGGGCCAGGAGATCATGGGGGTGTTCGCCGAGCTGCACCGCCAGGGGCAGACGATCGTGATGGTGACCCA
>JBGPIW010000445.1:0-2836 GCA_041485045.1 Gemmatimonadota bacterium
CTCTGTCTGAGCCCTGTGGGGTTGTCGGCGGTCACGAAGCTCGCCCCGGTGCGCATCATGAGTCTCATGATGGGCGTGTTCTTCTTGTCGAATTCCCTGGGGAACAAGCTGGCCGGTTGGACCGCCGGCTTCTTCAGCTCGATGCCGTTGTCGCAGCTGTTCGCCGCGGTCGCCGCGGTGTGCCTCGTGGCAGCGGTGATCATGTTCGCGCTGATCCGGCCGGTGAAACGGCTAATGGGGGGAGTGAGCTAGGGCTGTCTCTTTCTGCCTCCCTGCCAGAGTGGGAGATCTGCTCTTTTTGGACCCCGGGCTTGCGCCCGGGGTCAGGAAAGACTTACCAGATCGACCCGCCTGGCGATCATCTGGGGATCCTGTCGGGGTGCCGCTCGAACTGGCGGGCCACATATCGCTTCACCCGTGCCAAGTCGTTGCGGTGGAGCGTTGTCACGTAGTAGCCCCGGGCCCACCGAACCGCTCCTGCCACACGGCGGTTGATTCGTGTCGCCGAGCGGCTCTTCGCAAGCCGCATGAAGTCGCACAGCCGGGTGTCGGGCCGGAAGCTGATCAAAAGATGGACATGCTCCGACAACACCGCTCCCTCGAGCACATGCACCCCGGTCTGCCTACACGCACTCGCCACCGCGCGCCGCACATCGATTGCCGCGAGACGATCGACACACCCCACTCGCCGCCACGTGTGCCAGGTGATGTGCGCGTACATCTGATAGGCTCGATGGCTCGACATCGCCCCGCAAGTCTCTCCCGACCCCGGGCGTCAACCCGGGGTGAATGAGGGCAGATCCCGATCGATCCTCCGACTGGGGCACTATAGTCCTTCCGGACCCGCGGCAGTCACCAAAGTGACTCACCTGGTGGCAAAACTCTGCGCTCGTTCTCGCCGGCGCCGTTGCTTCCACCTATACTTGCTGCCGACTCGCCCCCTCGGGGAGACGTCCCATGCTCAAGAAGCTGGCCGCCCTCACCCTGCTCGTCGGCCTGTGCCTGCCCTACGGCTGCAACATCCGGCCCATCACCGGAGTGTGGCACGACGTGCCGACGGTCCTCCTCCTGGGCCTGCCGGTGCTGGCGACCGTCATCTACGTCCTGCATACGCTGGTCCCGGTCCTGGCGGCGTTTCACGAGCGTCATGCACGGACGTTATATGGGAGCTTCCGCCTGATCTACTTTGCCTTGGTCGGCGGCTACCTCGCATTCGCGGTCACTAAGCGCGAGGGATGGCCCGGTCCGATCGAGACCGCCGCCGCGCTCATCGTCACCGGGGTGCTCGCCGTCTGGCCACAGCACCGCGGCACTATGGCGGCCCGTCTGCCGTTGCTCCTGCTGACAACGGTCGGCGTCCCGGAAGTGGCATACCTGGTCGGATTCTTGCGCGATGGGAGCCTGCAGATCGGCGGGTGGGTGTTCAGCGCCGGGTGGGTCCTGGCGGTCATCGCCGAGGCCCAGGTGCTGAGCGCGTCGCCGCCATCCTCCGTGTAGCCTCCTCCACCCCACATCCCGCCGCTCACCGCATCGGCTCTTCGGCGAAGTGACACGCCGCGACGTGCCCCGGTGCGATCTCCCGCAACGCCGGTCGTTCCGTCGAGCAGCGCGCGTTCTTCTTCGGGTGAGGGCAGCGGGGGTGGAACGCGCACCCGGAGGGCGGGTGCGCTGGCGACGGCACGTCGCCGGGGAGTACGATCCGCTGGGCGGTCGACGCCGGGTCGGGCACCGGCACTGCCGAGAGGAGTGAGCGTGTGTACGGATGGCGCGGCTGCTCGTACACCGGGGCGGCGGGCGCCCGCTCCACGATCCGGCCCAGGTACATGACGGCGACGTCGTCCGCGATGTGTTTCACGACCGCCAGGTCGTGGGCGATGAAGAGGTAGGTCAATTGCCGCTTCTGCTGGAGGTCGGCCAGCAGGTTGAGCACCTGCGCCTGCACCGAAACGTCGAGCGCCGACACTGGCTCGTCGCATACCAGGAACGCCGGCTCCACCGATAAGGCCCGTGCGATCCCGACGCGCTGGCGCTGGCCGCCCGACAGCTCGTGCGGGTAGCGATCGGCGAGCTCCGGATCGAGACCGACCTCGTCCAGCAGCGCGCCCACCCGCGCATCCCGCTGCGGCTTTGGCGCCAGCTGATGGATGGCGAGCGGCTCGCGCAGAGTCTGCCGGACGGTCATGCGCGGATTGAGCGAGCCGTAGGGGTCTTGGAAGACGATCTGGATGCGGCGCCGGAGGCGTCGCAGTGGCCCGGGGGCGAGGGTGAAGACATCAACTCCATCGAGCAGAAACGAGCCGCCGCTCGGCTCGGTGAGGCGGAGCAGCGTCCGGGCGACCGTCGTCTTTCCCGATCCCGATTCTCCAACCAGGCCGAGGGTCTTGCCTGCCGCAATCGAGAAACTCACCCCGTCCACCGCGCGGACCGCGGCCCGGGGACGACCCAGCCCCAGCCAGGTGCGTTCCCCGGCATAGTGCTTGACGAGATCCCGAACCTCGACGAGCGGCGGCGCCGTCACCGGCCGGACTCCCGACCGCGGCGCGCGGGCTCCGCCACGAGCCAACAGCGGGCGGTATGACCCTCCGTCCCCGTTTCCAGCAGCGGCGGCTCCTCCGTGCGGCACTTCTCCCAGGCGAAGGGGCAGCGTGGATGAAACCGGCACCCTGAGGGCCACGCGGTGGCCGCCGGGACCGAGCCCGGAATGCTGTGGAGCCGGGCGCGCGGCCGGTCGAGCCGGGGGATCGACTCCATCAGGCCTTCGGTGTAGGGATGGCCCGGCCGGGCGAACAGCGCCGTGGTGGGTGCGGTTTCCACCACCTGGCCCGCGTACATCACC
>JBGPIW010000446.1:0-2835 GCA_041485045.1 Gemmatimonadota bacterium
CCGGAACCGATGACGAGGACGTCGGTGTGTCGGACGGACATGATCGCCTCCGCTAGTCGTGGTTGCCGTCGCGCGTCGTCGCCGCGGCGAGAAAGCGCTCGGGGTCGGGGTAGGTGAACGCGTCGAAGCCGCGGAAGCGGTACGTCCCCTCGAAACCGATGAGAGAGCAGCCGGCGGCGTCGTCGTAGATGCCGGCGTAGTAGCTGGCCTGGGTCAGGAACACCGCGCCGGTATAGAGCTTCTTCGTGGTCGCGTCGGCGTTGAGACCGTCGGTCACCACGGCGGTGCGACGCTCCAGGCTGAGGCGCTCGAACGCCGGCTCGCCGAACCGGTCGGCCGTGCGCCGCGACAGGTCGCTCGCGAAGAAGGCGCGGTAGGCGGCGAAGGGGAGGGCGGGATCGCCGAGCGCCCGGACCAGGTTTGGTGCGTCGGGATCGGCCCCCGGGATCACGGTCGTGGCGAAGGCACGCAGCACCCGGTCCAGCAGGGCGGGGTCGGTCTCGAAATCGCGCGGGTAGTCGTGCAGCACCACCCGCAGCGGAGTGCAGGCCGCGGCCAGTCCCGCGACCACCGCGCCGAGCTGCCGCAGCGCCTCGCGCCGCGACAGCGGGGAGGGCGACACAGACTGTTGACGAAAGCCCGACATGCGCGTCTCCGGTAAAGCGACACGCGCACGTTACGGCAGCGGCATCAAGCGTCCGCAAAGCGGGTCAAGGGGTCGTCAAGGGTGACCGCGGCGGATACCATATCCCGCGTGCCCGCGATCGCCACCACCTACGCCCGCCGTCTCGGTCTCTTCTCGGCCACCATGGCCGTCATCGGTGGGATCATCGGGTCGGGGATCTTCGCGACGCCGAACGTCGTCGCTCAGCGCGTCGGGACGTCGGGCTTGGCCCTCGGCGCCTGGGTGCTGGGCGGGCTGGTCGCCCTCGCGGGCGCGTTCTGTTACGCCGAGCTGGGACAGCGGATGCCCAAGGCCGGCGGGCAATACGTCTACCTGCGCGACGCGATCGGGCCGCTGCCGGCGTTTCTGTACGGGTGGGCGCTGCTGCTCGTCATGGCCACCGGAGCCGCGGCGTTCGTGGCGGTGACGTTCGCCAACTACACCATCAGCCTCCTGGGGCTCTCGGCCGCGGCCAAGCTGCCGCTCGCGATCGGCGCCATCCTCGTGGTCAGCGCCATCAACTATGTAGGAGTGGCACCGGGCGCGATCACGCAGAACGTCTTCACCATCCTGAAGCTCGGCGCGCTCGCGGCGCTGATCGCGGCGGGGCTGCTGCTCCCGGTGCATCCGACCGGCATCGATCTGGCGGTGCGCCACCCGCCGCTGGTCGCCCCCGCGGGCATCCTGTCGATTGCGGTCGCCCTCGGAGCCGCCCTGGTCCCGGTGTTGTTCACCTATGGCGGCTGGCAGCAGACCAACTTCGTGGCCGAGGAGATCGTGGACGCCGAGCGCGCCCTGCCGCGGGCGCTGGTGCTGGGCGTGCTCGCCGTGATCGCGGTGTACGTGCTCGCCAACATCGCTTATCTCGTGGTACTGGGACCCGAGCGGCTCGCCTGGAGCGTCGCGCCGGCGGCGGATGCGATGGAGCGCGTCATCGGCCCGGCGGGGCGGGTGGTGATCAGCGCCGGGATCGCGGTGTCGAGTTTCGGGTTCCTGGACCTCGTGGTGCTCGTGACGCCGCGGGTGTTCCAGGCGATGGCAGCGGATGGGGTCTTCTTTCCGGCCATGGCGCGGCTGCATACGCGCTATCGCACGCCGGGAGCGGCGATCGTGGTGATGGGAGTATGGTCCGCGGCACTGACGCTCACGGGGACCTACGGGAAACTGCTCGACTATGTGGTGTTCGGGGACTGGATTTTCTTCGGCTCGAGCGTGGCGACGCTGTTCATCTACCGTGCCCGCGACCGGCGGGCGGGTGTCACGGCGCTGCCGGGGCGCGTCCGCGTCCCGGGCTATCCCTGGACGCCGGCGTTCTTCGTTCTGGCGGCGGCGTACGTCGTGGCCAGCTCCGTCGGGGCGAACCCGAAAAACGCCGCGATCGGAACGGGGCTGATCTTGCTGGGCGTACCGGCTTACTGGTTCTGGCGGGGAAGCAGGACCACTGCCGGACAAACCTAGTCCTCCGCATGGCGTCGCGTTCGCCCCGAGGTTACTGTGCGATACTCCACCTCCACCGGGGCTCCGCGCCTACCTCGATTTCGACGCCGACCAGAACACGGCGACAGGTCTCGTTTCCGCCGTGGATCTCATCACGAACGCCGTGTCGGGGATGGGTGTGGATTACGAGCTGGACATGGTCACCCTCAACACGGATTCCTCTGCCACCGTTTTCGACACCCTGGGCAACCCGACGGGAACCGTCAAGGTGACCGTCGATGGGAAGCGTGTGACGATCCGCCTCCCGCTGGCACTGCTGGGCGGGGACGACGGGTTTCTGAATGCAGCGGTAGTCGTGGGGACGCGCATCGAGCCGACCGACATCGCGCCGAATAGCGGGCATCTCAAGTTGGGGGGGACGGGGCCGGTGGCGCCGTACATGCCGGCGGCGAGGGCGAGGCGTGCCGCGCCGCTCGGGCGTAGGGTGTGGGGGACTAGTGTCTGGCCACTTAGGTGAGATACTCCTCCCGGTACATCCTGATCAACTCGAAGAAGTAGCTCAGCGCGAGCGGCCCGATCAGCAGTCCCAGGAGTCCGAAATACGGCACTCCCGCCAGCGCCCCAATCAGCGTGATCAGCGGATGGATGTTCGCCCAGCGGCGGAAGATCATCGGCCGCACGATGTAATCCACGTTGCCCACGACCAACACGCCCCAGATCGCGAGGCCGATCGC
>JBGPIW010000447.1:0-2828 GCA_041485045.1 Gemmatimonadota bacterium
ATCGGAATAAGGCCATCGAGTCGTACTCGTTCGTCGCGGCCGTCTGGCGGAATGCGGACCCAGAGCTTCAGCCGTACGTGCAGGAGGCGAAGGCAGCGCTGCAGCGACTGAGCTCGGAGCCGCGACAGTGATCGACCTCCGCCCGCGCCTCCAGTCCGCCCTCGGCGATGCGTACAGGGTCGAGAAGGAGGCGGCGTGCGCTAGCCGCCGGTGCCGAACTGCCGGGTGAATTTGATCAGAAACGACCGGGTGATCGATCGGTCCCAGGCGAAGAAGCCGGTCGCGTTCTCGGCGGCGTTGAGCACCACGAACAGCCCGGTACCCGCGGTGTTGAGCCAGCCAAACCGGATGTTCGCGGAGAATATTCCGGCCTGGTTGTTGTACTGCACCAGCGACTGGGTGAAGATTCGCGGCGTGAAGAAATAGCCGAGCCGGAGCCCCACCAGCGACCGGACAAAGTCCCCCTGGTCGAGCCGAACCTGGTTGTAGTCGAGCAGCAGTGACGAGGTGAGCGCCGATCCCTGCCGCACGGTGAGCGTCGACGTCGCACCATACCGCGTTCCGTTGTAGAATGGCCCTGCCTCGATCCGAGTCAAGAGCGAGACCGGCGCGCTGGGATTGGTCGAGAGATCGAAGCCCAGGCTGGCCCAGTGATACTCGCCAGCCGGCAGCGTCACCCCGCGGGCGATGTCGAACGGCAACGTCAGACCCTCGCGGAACACGTTCAGCTCCGGACCGATCTGCCCACCGTTGTTGAGCTCGGCTTGGCCGAGATCGATGTGGATCTGGTCCGACTGGACCTTGCCGTCGAAGCTGAAATACCCGCGGTAGTTGGCATGAGGCAACCAGTAACGAAGCAGCGTGTGCTTCACCGGCATCGTATAGAAGACTGATGCCTCGTAGTACCGATATGCGCTCCGGCTCAGAAACCCAACCTCGGGATTGAAGTCCTCGCCGACCTGGGAGTAGCGCAGCGCGTTGTCCCACCGGCTCGTGCGGTATCCGATCCGGCCGCTGAACGCCGCGTCCCGGCCGGTCCGTCCCGGTGTCGCCGTCTTGGCCGCCCACCAGTCGACGCTCACCGGCTCGCTCAACGCGAAGCGCCCGTCGAGGCCCAGGGTCGTGTTCCGGTCGGACCCAGCACTCGTCGCGACGCGGTGCACGGCGAGGAGGCCGATTCGCGACCGGCCCCACTCCCGGGACACCCGTCCCACGGAATACGAATTGGCCGGCTGGATCCCGGCCCGCTGTTCCGTCAACAGCTGCATTGTCCCAACCGTGAGCCCGGCGATCCGGCCGGTCAAACGCCCCCCGCCGAGGATCGGGATGGGGTTGCCCAACGTGTCGATGCCGATGCGCCGACTGAAAAACAGCTCCACGGCCTGCGGCGTCCCGGCCGAGAACACGCCCGCGTTCTCGAGAAAGAAGGGCCGCTTCTCGGGAAAGAAGAGCGGAAACCGGGTCAGGTTGGTGCGTTGCTCGTCGACCTCGACCTGGGCGAAGTCGGTGTTGTAGGTTGCGTCGAGGGTCAGGCTGGGCGTGATCCCCAGTTTGGCGTCGACTCCGACCTCGGTCGGATAGCGAGTCGAGTCCCACGCCACCGAGAGCGAGGGGGGCGAGTAAAACTTCTGCGCCGAGCCGAGGACGTACGGTGTAATGGTGGCGATCCGCTGACTCGGGACTTCGAGACCGACCAGGTGGCCGGCGAGCGACACCCGGTAGAGATTGTACTGACGCGGAATCGGCGACCAGAATGATTCCTCGTTCCGGCGCCGGATGCTCCGCGCCAGGTTGAGCCCCCAGGTCTGCTCCCGGGCGCTGCCGTAGCGGAGCGTTGAGAAGGGAATCCGGAACTCTGCGTACCAGCCCAGGCTGTCCACGTGCGTCGCGACGGTCCAGCTCGCATCCCAGTTGAGGTTGAAGCCGCCGGCCGACCCCGCCTGCGCCTGGGTCTGCCCTTGCTGGAAGACCCCACCGCCCTCGCCTTCCTTGACCACCTGTCCGTCGTACTCGACGCCGGCCGGCGTGGTCGCGAAGACGAACCCGTTTTGTCGATCCTGGTAGGTGTCGAAGATGATCGAGAAGTAGTCACTGTTGGTCAGCGTGACGTCGCGGACTCGTTCGCCAGGGACGATGGCCGTCGGGTCGCGGTCGAACAGCCATGCCCCGATGTACACAGCCTCGCCGTCCGTGAGGATCCGCACCTCGGTACGCTCCGTGCTCGGCGCTCCCTCCGAGGGATCGCGCTGCACGAAGTCGGTCAGCGGTTGCGCTTCCCGCCATACTGCTTCGCCGAGTCGCCCATCGATCTGCGGGGCGGTGGCGATCCTGGTTGATCGGCCCACGCGGGCCGAGTCTTGGGCCGTAAGCGCCACCGGGGCGAGCAGGAGGGCGGCGGCCAGGAAATTCGGATAGTTGTGCATGTCCGGGTACAAGATGGCCAGATGCCCGAGTTCTGGCGAGGAGTTTTGCGCCGGGCCATCAGCAGCAGCGCACGCCGCCCTTCGAGTCGAGGAATTCCTTTACGTACTCCCGCTCCGTCAACGCGGGCGGATGCCCCGCTTCCCGGCAGTGCTCGAGATAGGCCTCGTAGTCAGGCGCCCCGATGATGCGCCGGACGGTGCGGGCGAGCCGGTGGGGAAGGGTTGCGGCCCCGTCCCCCGTCCCCCGTCCCTCTTCCCTTTTACGCGGCATATTCGCTCTCCACGAACGGTGTCTCGTGTACGGTCGCCGGCTTGCGCCGCGACAGCACCAGCCACCACTCCCGGATCGAGACGACGAGCAGCAACGCCACGACGCTCATGAACAGCAGCGCCATGAAGGTGTTC
>JBGPIW010000448.1:0-2823 GCA_041485045.1 Gemmatimonadota bacterium
ATCGCCGTCTTCACCGTCGCGTCGTTCCTGTGCGGCAACTCGCATACGCTGACGGAGCTGGTCTTCTGGCGCATCATCCAGGGGCTGGGCGGCGGTGCGCTGTTGTCGACGTCGCAGGCGATTCTCTACGAGGAGTTCCCGCGGGAAGAATACGGCACGGCGATGGCGATCTTCGGCGTCGGGGTGATGGTCGGTCCGACGCTCGGCCCCACGCTGGGTGGGTACATCACCGACGCCGCAGGGTGGCCCTGGATCTTCTACATCAATATCCCCTTCGGCATCCTCGCGCTGGCGTTGACGCTTTCGTTCATCCAGGACTCCCAGCACCAGGAGAAAGCCCAAGGGGTGGACTACGTGGGGCTGCTGCTGCTCGCGGCGGGCATCGGCGCCCTGCAGACGATGCTGGAGCGGGGCGAGCGGTTCGATTGGTTCGAGTCGAAGGGGGTGACGGCGCTGGCGCTCGTGAGCGCCTCCTCGCTGGTGGCGTTCGTATGGCACGAGTTGCGCACCGAGCACCCGGTGGTCGACCTGCGCATTCTGAAGAGCCGTCAGCTCGCCGTCGGGGTGCTGTTCGCGGCGTCGCTGGGCATCTGCCTGTACGCGACCGTGTTCGTCCTCCCCGTGTACCTGCAGAACCTGCAGGGCTTCACGGCCAAGCAGACGGGACTCGTGATCCTGCCGGGCGCCTTGGCGAGCGCGTTCACGATGGGGGTCATGGGCCGGTTACAGGGAAAGTTCGACGGCCGCTATTCCATCCTCGCGGGGGTGGGGCTGTTCGGGCTCTCCATGTGGAAGCACGCGCATTTCACGACCGACAGCGGCATGCCGGACTTTTTCTGGCCGCTCATCTTTCGCGGCGTCGGACTGGGACTGATTTTCGTCCCGCTGACGAACCTCGCCCTCGCCGACCTCCCGATGAACCGGATTCCCAACGGGACCGGGCTGTTCAACCTAATGCGCCAGCTGGGTGGCAGCGTGGGTATCGCCCTGTCGGCGACGCTCGTGACCCGGTTCGCCAGCATTCACCGCGCTGATCTGATGGCCAACGTGACGATCTACTCAGCCGCGACGCAGGAGCGGCTGGCATTGCTGGAGCGTGGCCTCGCCGCCCAAGGCGTCCCCACGAATCTCATCGAAACCAAGGCGGTGGCCATCATCAACGGTATGGTGCAGCGGCAGGCGCTGATGCTGTCGTTCGAACAGCTGTTTCTGCTGTTCGGTGCCGTGTTCTTGCTGTCGCTGCCGCTCTTGCTTCTGATGCACCGGAGTCGTGGACCAGGCGGAGGAGGGGCGGCGCACTGATGGGAGCGGCGGTGCGGGTCGGTGACTGGGCGCCGGATTTCTGCTGGTGCGGCTGTTCCAACCGTTCGTCGCCGGTCTGCACCGGCTGGAGGAGATGTGGCTGTACGTGAGCCGCGGCACGGGCTATTGGGGCCCGCCGTTGCGGCTCGGGGCGCCTTCAGAGATCACGCTCATCGAGCTGACCGCGGCCGCTTGAGCGGCGGCGGCGAAACCTCGCCTCCCCAGCTGCGTAATCTGCGACCATGCGTGCAACCGATTTCGAATTCCGCAACCGCTTCTGGGTGATCTGCGCCGTGTTCGCGGCCGGCTTCGCTTGTTCCTCCTTCGATCATCAGAACGCCGCCTTCGCGCTCGCCCGCGGCGTCGGGGCGAGCGTACACCTGGTACTCGGGGTGGGCGCCGTGCTCGCGGCCGCGGCGGCGGTGCTGCGAACCTGGGCCAGCTCCTATCTGCGCACTGCGGTCGTGAAGGACCGGGCGCTGCACGCCGATCGCCTTGTGGCTGACGGTCCCTACCGCCATGTTCGCAATCCGCTGTACCTGGGGACGCTGATGCTCGCCGTTTGCTTCGGCCTGATGGCGAGCCGGGTCGGGCTCCTCGTGATCGTCGGGGGGCTGCTGGTCGTCGTGCTGCGATTGATCGGACGGGAAGAGGCGGCGCTGGCGGGGACGCAGGGAAGCGGCTACACGGATTACCGCACGCGAGTGCCCCGGCTGTGGCCCGCAGTCCTTCCCCAGGTGCCCGCGAGCGGGGCGCGCCCCGCGTGGCGTCAGGCCATCGCCGGAGAGCTGATGATGTGGGCGTTCGCGCTGGGCGCGGGCGCGTTCACCGTGACACTCGACCGCCGGCTGCTGTACGGGTTCCTGGTCCTGGGCTCCATCGGATACCTACCGGGCCTTGAGGCTAGGCGATCGAAGGGGGGGCTTGCGCAGGAAACATAACTGTGTTAGATGGTGTATCAGCTATAAGTCGGAGGTAGTTGTGGGGAGCAAGGAGCGCCGCGAACGAGAGCTGGGGGACACCCGTCGCCGGATTCTCGAGGCCGCACGGGAGATGTTCGTGCAACAGGGATACGAGGCGACGACGATGCGAGCCATCGCGCAGCGCATCGAGTACACCGCCACGGCCATCTATCACCACTTCCGGGATAAGGAGGAGCTCCTCACCGAGCTGTGCACGGCCGATTTCCGCTCCCTGGCGGCGGCGTTCCAGCGCATCGGCCGAACCGAGGATCCGATCGAGCGTCTGCGCCAGATCGGCGACGCCTACGTGGACTTCGCGCTCGAGCATCCGATGCAGTACCAGCTGATGTTCATGACGAGGCAACCGGTGATGCAGGTCAAGGACATCGTCCGCGGCGACCCCGGCCAGGATGCCTATGCGTTTCTGCGTGACGCCTGGGTCGACGCGATCGCGAGCGGCCGCCTGCGCCCCGAGTACACCGATCCCGAAGAGCTGGCGCAGATGTGCTGGGCATCGGTGCACGGTCTCCTGGCCCTGCACATCATCAAGCACAACCCG
>JBGPIW010000449.1:0-2823 GCA_041485045.1 Gemmatimonadota bacterium
CGGTCGAGAAGTGCTGAGGGCATCCCACACCTCCGCCGCGCCGATGATGCGGGCCGAGAGAGGGATTTCCTCGCCGCGCCGCCCATCGGGGTAGCCGGTGCCGTCCCAACGCTCATGATGGCTGCGTACGACGTCGATGACCCCTCCCAGATGCTGCAGCGGGCCGAGGATTTGGGAGCCGATCACGACGTGCTGTTTGATGTGCTCGTATTCCTCGGGCGTCAACGCGCCGTGCTTGTTCATCACGTCCTCACGCGTGCCGATCTTACCGATGTCGTGCAGCCGACCGGCCAACCGGATGTGCTCGATCTCGTCGTCGGGGAGACCCATCTGCGACGCGATGGTCGCCCCGAGGTCGGCGACCCGCGCCGAATGTCCCCGCAGATAGGGATCCTTGGCTTCCAGGGCGTTGACGAGCACTTCCAGCGTGGCGACCGACACCCGCTCCAACTGAGCCCGCTCCTGCTGGAACTCGGCCGTGCGCCGCCCGACTTCCTCCTTGATGTGCTGATCGAGCTCACGCTTCCCGACGAGCATGTCGCGCCGTTTGAGGGCGCGCTGGATCGTCCGCCCCAGCTCGAGCAGCTCGACCGGCTTGGTGAGGTAGTCCAGTGCTCCACGCTGCATGCACAACGCAGCCGTCGTCGCATCATTCACCGCCGTGAGCATCAGAATGGCGAGGTCGGGCGACAACTCGAGTGCTTGTGGCACGATGTCGACGCCGCTCATCCCGGACATCCGGATGTCGCACAGCATCAGAGCGATATCCTCATGCGCCCGCAGCTCTTCCAGCGCCGCTTCTCCGGACGCCGCGGTATGAACGTGAAAGTCCTGCTTGGTGAGGTATCGGGAGAGGGCATTCCGGATCGGCTCTTCGTCGTCGACGACCATGATCGACACAGGGGAATTCGCCATACGGGCCCTCCTTCGCCAGCGCGGGGCGGAGAATCCACAATTCTACGCCATCGGCACCATGAAGGTTAGGTCCCCGCGGTGGTGCTCGTGCTAGTAGTAGAAGATCGTGAGCGTGACCGCAGCCGAATAACTGCCGTTCGCGGTGTCAGTCACAGTCTGAATGCTGCCACCCAGCCACACGTACAGCGCCGGATCCGGGCTTTGACCGAACCGCCCGGAAATCCCTTGCCGCGGATCGAACGCGGTCGCTTGACCCGCATCCTCCACATCCAGGCGCCAGCGGCCGGCGGTGGTGGCGAAACCGATCGCGAGGGGGGGCGCGGTGGAGTCCCGCAAATTGACCAGTGTGGACGGCAGCGCCAGCTTCATTCGTATCATGGCGTTCGCCGTGCCGATCACACGCCATTCACCCGCCGCCGCGTCCGTCGGTTGCACGGTGGTCGGAGCCCCGCGCCGGCCTACCGTGAATTCCACGGGACGAAGCGCGGCGACGCTCAGACGATCGTCGACGACGGTCGCGCTCACCAGGATCGAGCTCGAATGGCCGGAGGCCCGCTGCGCCACCGCTCGCGCACCCGGGGCGAGAAGACCGGCCAGCGCCAGCCAGCGGCATCCGGACAGGATGCGAGGTACGTTCATTGGCATCACCTCTTGGGGTCGTGGCCGTGGGGGAGCGGTGGTGCGCCTCCCTGCAACATGATCTGCCACCAGCTTAAGGAATCGGCCGATCGCGGGATATCGGGGCGGCCTGACGCAGGCTGTCAGGTTATCCGTACAGACGTTCCGGGGCACGCCGTGGGAAGGGGCGTCACGTGATTCAGGTCGTGATGGCTGATGATCATCCCGTCGTGCGGGAAGGGTTGCGACGGATACTCGACCGCCAGGTAGGGATCGAAGTGGTGGGGGAGGCAGATCGCGGCGACGCCGTCCTCGCCGTGGTGCGCCGGACCAGCCCGGACATCGTAATTCTCGACATCGAGATGCCGGGGACCGATTTCCTCGAGCTGATCCCGGCGATCACCGCCGGCCCGTCGGGCCCCCGGGTGCTCGTGTTGAGCGGTCATCCCGAGGAGACCTATGCCCTGCACGCCCTTCGGGCTGGGGCGGCCGGATACCTTGAAAAGGCCAACGCTGCAGAGCGGTTAGTGGAAGCGGTCCGGCGCATTCATGCCGGCGGGCGCTACATCACCGCCAGTCTAGCCGAGCACCTGGCCGGCCAGGCGGTGGATGGCGGCCAATTGCCGGGCCATATCAAGCTGTCGGCGCGAGAGCTCGAAGTGCTCCGGCTCATGGGGTCCGGCGTGAGTCTCAAGGAGATCGGTGCGAGACTCAAGGTGAACGCCAAGACCATCAGCACCTATCGGGCGCGCGTACTGTCGAAGCTCGGCTTGCACTCCAACGCCGACCTGGTGCGTTATGCGCTGGAGCACAAGCTCGTGAGCGGTCTACGACGTGCCGGAGAGGCTCCGCCGGAGTGACTTGCGGAGGCAATGTCGCGATCAGGCCCCTGACTGGCGCAAAAACGCCCTAGGACGCGCGATCTCTTTGCCATTATTGGAGATCGGCTCGAACGACGGATCGCCGTGGGGGAGGTACAAGGTGACACACAGGTGGGGCGCAGGCGGTCCATGATCACGTCCCTGCGCCGAACGGTCAACGCAGGGCTCGGATCGGCCCTCACCATCCTCCTCATCATCGGCGGCGTCTCGTACTGGAGCGTGTCGGGTTTCCTGGCGGCGGCGCAAGCGCGGCGGCAGAGTTACGAGCTGCGCAGCGGGCTATCGGACGTACTGCGGTACCTCCAGGACGCCGAGACCGGGGAACGGGGATATCTCCTCACCGGCGCGGAGCCCTACCTCGCGCCCTATGTCCGGGGCGTAGCGGGCTTCGCCCGCGGAATGGGAACCC
>JBGPIW010000450.1:0-2821 GCA_041485045.1 Gemmatimonadota bacterium
CGGGAGGGGGCCGTCGTGCACGATCGAGCCTGCCACGTCGGCGGTAAAATCGATCGCCCAGTTCCGGACGTGACTCGCGGTCGCGCCATTGCCGAACACGAAATCGGTCCGGAAATCGGTTTCGGTCTGCGACAGCTGCGACGAATCGCGGATCGCTTCCCGGCTGCCGTTCACCGTGATCGACGCGGTATGGTCGTAGCGATCCACGAAGACCCTGGCGAAGTCGGTGAACACGAGCCTGAGGGAGTGATCCGTCCCCGTCGGTGTCGGATCGACGATATCGATCGAGCCGCGGATCGTGTCTGCGCCGCGCCGGAAATCGATGACGCAATCGGTGAAGGTCACACGGATCGAATCGGGAACCCGATCGGCATCGGAGTTGGCCACCGGCAGGGGGGAGATCTGCGGGATGCACCCCTGGGGCGACAACAGGGCCGGGCGCGACGGCGCGCCGGGAATGAACCCGATGCCGCTCGTGGCGCTCCCGGCGTCCAGCTCGTTCTCCGCATCGGCGACAACGACCTGACTCATACTGTCGGCCTGGGCTTGCGACAGTACGGGCGTTCGGGGACTCACGTGGTCGCTGCAGGCTGCGAGCGCCACCGCGGCCGCGATGGCCAGGGCGGTCGATACCGGACCGCGTCGGAGGATTAGATGCATGATGGCCACTCCGTGAGAAAAGGTGTGCCGTGAAATCACGGCGTGAAAAACTCGGCCATGTTGGATGCCGTCGCCGCGCCGCCCGGGAAGCTCGTGAGACCCAGCCCCTCGGCCATGAGGCGCAGCGTGCTCTCGTGCTGGTACAGGGTGCTCGAGCTCAAGCTCTGCTTGGCCTTCGGGCTGATCGCGGTCCAGACGATGCGCCCCCCGCCGTGCGTGTTGTCCGAATCGGCTTCGTCGAACACGATCACCAGCAGGCCATCGGCCTGGAACGACGCGCTGGTGAGCAGCGGGGCGATGTTCGTCTGGAGCCAGGTGTCGGCGGTCTGCAGGCTGCAATCGTGCGCATCGTTGCACAGGTTCGGCACGACGAACGAGTAGTTGGGCAGGCTGTCACCGGCCAGATCGGTGGCGAACTGCGTGAACGGCACGAGGCGTTTGACCTGAGCGGAGTCGTTGACCACGTCGGAGAAAAACGACAGCGGGTTGTGCTTGCGGGCATAGTTTCCTGACTTCTGGCCCGTATAGCCCACCGACGGGAGATCTTCGGCGTAGGATTTCCAGGTCTTCCCGGCAGCGAGCAGGTGGCGCACGATGTTGTCGTCGGCAATCGTCGCCGAATAGCTGTCGCTGTTGGTGATGATCTGCCCCGCCGTCAGGACGAAGTAGTTGCCGATGGACGGATGCGTGTTGGCGTAGTACTGCGTGGCATACCCGTACTGCGCCATCAGCGTGTGCAGGTACGGCATCGCAGCACTGTCGACCTGCGCGTAGTCGTGATTCTCTTCGACCACGATGACCGCGTGCGTGAAGTGCGGCAGCGTCCCGCCGCCCCCGCCGGCCCCGCCGCCCCCCCCGCCCGTCGTCGGCTTGTCCGGATTGGCGCACGCGAGCGACAACAGCACCACGCTGGTGAATACGGCACGTGCGGCGAAGGACCTCATCGACGGCGCTCTCCTCGAATCTCGACTGAAGAGTGAATCTAGATGATGTGTGTCCCTGAAGTACTACTCGGGAGGGTGCGAGAGGGTCACGATCCGCGATCGCCCGAGAAGTGTGTGAGCCGGGTCACCGTGATGCGGGCTTTCCGCCGATGCGCTCCTCCCATTCGTCGAGCGAGCGGGGCCAGTCGGCGCGCAACAAGCGCGAGAGCGAGCGATCCGCGAGCAGCCGGCCCCCGGTCTGGCAGGAGGCGCAGTAGTTCGCTTCGTTGGCGGCGTATCGAATGCGTTGCACCGGCGCACCACAATCCGGACAGGGCTGGCGATACCGGCCGTGGACGGCCATGCCGGCCCGGAACGCGGTCACTTTCTCGGGGAATGCGTCGCCGGTTTCTTCCTGCAGACGGGCGATCCACGTAGTCAGGGTCGCGCGCGCGACCTGGTGTAGCCGGGCGATCTCCGCTTCGGTCAACTGACCGGTGAGCCTGAGCGGCGAAAGCCGCGCCGCATGCAGGATCTCGTCCGAGTACGCGTTGCCGATCCCGTCGAACAAGCGCGGGTCCGTGAGGGCGCGCTTGAGCGTATGCGATTCGCGCGTCAGCGTAGCGCGGAACTCGGTCGCCGTGGCGCTGAGGACGTTGGTTCCTCGCGGATCGTGCTGTGCGAGCGCGGTCGCGCCCCGGACCAGATGCAGCGAGGCGCGGTGCGTGGCGCCCGCTTCCGTGAAGAGCAGGGTGCCGTTGGGGAAATCGAAGGCGGCAAGTCCCGAGCGGCCTGGGAGCGCCGCCCGGCGAGCGCGCCATCGCAACCGTCCCGCGATCATGAGATGGAGGACCGCGTAGCGCTCCTCGTCCAGCTCCAGCACGATGCGCTTGCCGAGCCGGTGCAGCGCCCGCACCGCTCGACCCTCGAGGTCGGCCGGCGGCGGATCGGTCGAGCGGAGCACGAATGGACTCCCGATGCGCACGTGCTCGAGCCGCCCGCCTACGATGCGAGGGGTCAGGGCGTGCAGGTAGAGCGCGATGTCGGGCAGCTCGGGCACGGCGGGTGCGGCTCCCGCGCGGTCAGCTCAGGGTATTGCGGCCGACGCGCGGGGCGACGGTTCCGTCGGGCAGGACGACGTCGGCGAAATCCGGTCGAGTGGACATCGAGATCGGGAGGCGGTGCTCGACCACGAGGCGGACGACAGACATCGCTTCGGGTGCGGGCTCCGCGTCCAC
>JBGPIW010000451.1:0-2810 GCA_041485045.1 Gemmatimonadota bacterium
AAGCGGACCTCGGCTTTGGCTGGGTGGACGTTCACGT
The DNA here is from genome assembly GCA_041485045.1 of Gemmatimonadota bacterium. GTDB lineage: Bacteria > Gemmatimonadota > Gemmatimonadetes > Gemmatimonadales > GWC2-71-9 > DASTHG01. The sequence goes on from JBGPIW010000451.1 coordinate 38, forward strand.
CCACCGCGTCGCCCGGCAGATCGAGAAACAAGATGAGGGTCGGCCGGTCGCCCGGGGCGATCGCGGAGCGATATCCGGCTTCGGCCGCCCGCAGCATGAACGGATCCCGAACCGGCCGCCCGCGCACGAACACGTAGCCCTTGCGGCCCGCCGGGCGGGCCTGGGAGGGTCGCTGCGCGAATCCCGTCACCTCGAGCAGCCCCCGGCGGTGTGCCACCGGGAGCAACGTGTCGGCCAGCTCGCGGCCCCACAACGCGTGGATGCGGTCGATCGGACGGGGAGCGGGGGCCGTTTCGAGCAGCGCGCGGCCGTCGCTCGTCAACGTAAATGCCACGTCGGGACGGGCGAGGGCGAGGAGGGACATGATCTCGCTCGTCGCCCGAGTCTCTGCGGCGGAGGCGCGCAGGAACTTGCGACGGGCGGGCGTATTGAAGAAGAGTCCCCGCACCGTCACGGTCGTGCCCCGCTGTCGCACGGCCGGTGCTTCGCGCTCCACGGTTCCCCCGCTCACCACGAGCCGGAGCCCCGCAGCGGTGCCGTCGGCCGTCTCCAGCTCGAAACGCGACACCGAGGCGATGGCCGGGAGCGCCTCGCCGCGGAATCCGTAGGAGTCGACGCCAATGAGGTCCGCGGCGTTGCGGATCTTGCTCGTCGCGTGCCGCTGCAACGCCAGCCGCGCATCCGCAGGCGACATTCCGGATCCGTCGTCGGAGACGCGGATGAGGGACCGGCCGCCGTCCTCGAGCTCGACGCGTACGGTCCGCGCGCCGGCGTCGAGCGCGTTTTCGACCAGTTCCTTCACGACGGAGGCGGGTCGCTCCACCACCTCTCCGGCCGCGATCTGATCGGCGACATGCGACGGCAACACGGCGACGTGCTCGTTCACAGGCGGGCCACCTGGCCGGCCTGGACCCAGCCGTTCACGCCGTCAGGCCGGCGAACCCGAAGCCACTGGCCGCCATGGAAATCGTCTTCCACGAGCACGGCGACCCCGGGCGCGAGCACGATACTGGCGCTGGCCGTCCCATAGGGCGCGGCCCGCACCGGCGTCGCGGGACTGACGATCACGGCCACCGGACGCGCGCGCCGGGACCGCTCGAGCTGGCCGGCCACCGCGGCGGCGATCGCGAGCACACCGAGCACGGCGGCCACGGCGCGCCGGCGCGTCACGAGCATCGTCCCCCAGCAGACGATCCAGCACGCCGCGGCGACGAGAGCGAACTCCCCGGGCGTGACCGGACCCACCGCCAGGAGGTTCTCGGTGATCGCGTCGGCCGGCGGCAGCAGGGCGCGAGTACGCCGGATCACCGAATTCCGCGGTGCCAACCGCAGCGCCACCATCCACGCCGCTATCGCCTTACCGTCCGCGCCGCTGCGATACAGCGTGGCGCCGAGGTCGTACCAATGCGCGGGATTCAGCGTGTCCGCCGCCGCCCGGGCGGCGAACGAATCGGCGGCCGAACGCAGCGCGCCCGCCTGATACAGCGCCTCGGCACTGGTCCCTTGTGCGCGCGCGGGCGATCCGCCAAGGGCGAGGAGCGCGAGGACGCCGAGGGAGGAGCCGACTCCGCTCCGCCGGCTGCGCCGTCCGCCCCGCGGATCCGATTCGAGCGCCCGCAGCACCTGCTCCAGCTCCGTCCCGAGCTTCAGAAGGTCCTCCCCGCCGCGCGGGCCATACCGCGCGGCACGAAGGCGGTCCCGCATCCGCACGACGTGGAGGGCGACGCTCCGATCTACGCCGGCGGCCTGCAGCGCGCGCGCGAGCCGCACGCCTTCGCGCGTCGCGGCATCCGCCACATGGGCGGTGAGTCGCTTCAGGAACTCCCGCTCGAGGCCGCCGAGGCGGGTCCCTTCGACCGGCGGGCCCGACGAACCCTGGACGGGCGCGCGTTTCCGGCTACGCCAGACCACGACGAGCGGCGGCAACAAGATCACAGCCAGCCACCCGCCCAGTCCGAGCGCGCCCGACAGCTGGTCCGCCCAGGGACGGCCGCGCGGCTCGAGCAACGGCGGCAGCGCACGCGCCGCACCGGACTGCGCTCCGGGCGCCGCGACGATCGAGCGCGCGGCCACTTCGATCACGCGGTACTTGCGTGCCCCCGCGTCGAAGTAGGGATATCGGACCGCCGGCAGCAGGAAGGCGCCGGCCGAATCCGGGACGACCATGTAGCGAAAGGTCTTCGTCCCGGCGACGCGCCCGTTGGGCGACGTGATCCGCACCGTGGTCTCCTCCGGGTAGGAGCGGAATCCGGTGGGAAGCCGCAACGCCGGCGGCGGCCACAGCGACGCATTGCCCATTCCGCGTAGCGTCGCGTTCACTTCGACCGGCTCTCCGACCCGGATTTCGTTCGGCGTCACCGCGATGTCGAGCGTGAGATCGGAGGCGACGACGCCCTGATCATCGGCAGGGCGATCCGCCGCCGGCAGCGGGAGCACCGTGACCGGTGCCGAGTCGGTCGTCAGCGCGTAGCGCTCCTCCGTACTGAAGAAGGAGAAGTTCATGGGAACGGCGTAATCGAGGGTGCCGGGGGGCACGACGATGTGGCCCGCCGTGAGCGGGAACAGCACCTGGTGGACGGCGTAGAGATCCATCCATTGCCCGCGGACCTGCCGCGACAGCACCACTCCGTTCGGCGCCGACGGCGGGTAGGCCCACACATCTTCCGGAGTCTGCAGTGTGAGCAGCGGCGGCCGCCGCAGGCGCTCGCGCAGGGCTCGAGGGAACCACGCGGCGAGCAATAGGTCCAGCTGCTCACCGACGCGTGCCGGACCC
>JBGPIW010000452.1:0-2798 GCA_041485045.1 Gemmatimonadota bacterium
GCCGAGGAGTGGACGTGCTCGGTCGGTGCATCCGCGGTCACGGGACCCCGGGCGGCGGCCGGACGCTGCGGTGCCGGGCGCGGCGTCGCTTTGCTCGTCGCCGAGACCGGCTGCTCGGGCCAGATGGCGGTGGCGAACTCCTCCATCGTGGGGAACCGTTGCGCCGGCTCCTTCGACAGGGCCCGCTGAATCGGGTCCGTGAGGTATCGCGGGATGTCCTGGCGCAGCTGGGAGACGCGCGGGGCTTCCTCGAAGATGTGCTTGTAGAGGATGGTGTGGACCGAATCGCCGCTGAACGGTAGCGCGCCGGCCAGCAGGCGGTATCCCACGACGCCCATGGAGTATTGGTCGGCGCGCCCGTCGACCGGCTGCCCCTTCGCCTGCTCGGGGGCCATGTAGTGCGGGGTGCCGATGATCATGCCGGTGCCGGTGAGCCCGCTCGCCGACTGCAGCGCCTTGGAGATGCCGAAGTCGGTGAGCATCACACGGCCGTCGTGGTCGAACATGATGTTCGCCGGCTTGACGTCCCGGTGCACGACGCTGCGCGAGTGCGCGTGCCCGAGCGCGCAGGCGGCCTCCCAGAGAATGCGCTGCACGTAGTCGTTGGACAGCGGCTGCTTGGAATCCAGTACATCCTCGAGCGACGTGCCCGAGATGTACTTCATGACGAAGTAGTTGAGACCGTCCTTGCTCTCGACCCGGTAAATCGGGATGATGTTCTGGTGGTCCAGCTTGGCGGCGGTCTTCGCTTCCTGCTGGAACCGCTTGATGACCTGGGGATCGGTCGAGAAGTCGGGCGGGAGCACTTTGATCGCGACTTCGCGCTCGAGCGTGAGGTCGTGTGCCAGAAACACCACCCCCATGCCGCCCTTGCCGAGGACCCGTTTGATCTCGTACTGGCCCTCGACGAGTCGCTGCAACCGGGCCTGGAGCACCTCCACCGGTCCGGACGCCTGCCCGTCCACGCCGCCCCCCGTCTGGTCGGCTCCGCAGGCGAAGCAGAACCGGCTGTTGTCGGGGAGCGTCGCGTGACACTTGACGCACTGCGTTACCGGGGCGGTAATAGCCGCCTCGGATCGGATGCGGTGAGCGCGGCGGCCGCCGCCGCGGCGCCCGGCCGGACCCAGGTGTGGGGCTTCGCCGTGACGCGCGCCGGCGGCGCCAGGCCGGGCGGCGTGCAGACGGTTCCCTTCCCGACGCACATCGAGTACACCGTCGGCTGCCCGGCGACGTCGACGATCAGCGCGTAGTACTCACCGGGAAACGCCCGCACCGTCACCGCCTCGTTCGACCCGATCGCCGTCGATGACCCGAGGAAGGACCCGTTGGCATCGAACACGTACAGGTCGATGTCGGACGGGTCCACACCGCCCTGGAGCCGTGATTTCGTCTGTACCGTGACGAGCGTATCGAACGCGAAGATCGACGAATTCGCCCGGAACCGGTACATGTCGACGTCATACGGCGTGCTGATCGTCAGCAGGGAATCGCCGAACGGGCCGACGCCGAACGGCGCACCCACCCCCACCTGGATCTGTCGCCGCGCCGTGCCCACGGAATCAAAGAAATTCGAGTCCGCCTGGAAACACATGGTGTTGTCTTCGAACCGGTCGGGCGGAATGTTCTTGTCGCCCCGCAAGTATCCCCGCACCGCAGTCAGCTCGTAGCGTCCCTCGCGCGAGTAGAACTGCACGAAGTGCATCCGCTGCGCCGGCGACTTCCTAAATGACACGACGAACGTCGGCACGCGCGGCTGCGTTCCATAGAAGAAGCTGCGGTTGTTGGTGCAGGCCTGTCGCCCGGGGGTGAAGTACCATCCCGTCGGCGGGTTGAAGCAGACATCGACGGACACAGGACCGCAATTCAGCAGGGAGTCGCTGATGAAGGCGAAGGCGGTGTCGCCGAACACATCCGAATTCACCACGATCGATACCGGGGCCGAGTCGCTCTGGTCGAAGCGCACCCAGTCGATATCCTGGAAGCCCGACGTCACGGGCTCGAACGCCAGGGCGGGATTGAAGAACAGCACCGGCAGCGGGGCGATCTGTTGACGCGCGACGCCGGGTCCATTGATGTCGATCGCGAACGGGCTCAACGTGTCGGGCTCGAAGATGTCGCGAGGATCGACGGTGATCGAATCGGTCACTTGGCCGAAAAACCCCGAGCCGAAGTAGAACGGCTGGTCGGTGGAGGACGGCGGCGGCACCCAGAATACGCGTTTCTCCAACCCGTTGAAATTGCCGCTGAAGGCGAACGCATCCTCGATCAGGTTCCCACTTCCCAGGGACCAGAAGAACGGCAGGTGCACGCCGACGCCGTAGACGCTCACCTGGTCGCCGTAGCGCACCGACTTGGGACGCACGCTGTCCACGATGAATCCCGTGGCGACGCGCACTTGCGTCGCCCCGGTGTTGGCTTGCTCGAACGCGACGGCCTGCGCTGTAATGGTGGCGAACCCTTCGTTGATCCCGGTGACCTCGGCTGCGCCGTTCAGCGCGCCTGCCACGGTCGCGATGTTGCGGTCGCTCGAAGACCAGGCGAGGTCCACGTTGGGGAGCGGCTCGGTATCGCCTGCCGCCGAGAGCCGAAACGCGACCGCGTACACTGAATCCCGGTTGCCCTTGCCGATGATCCCCCGCACCGCCAGGCTGTCCGAGGGGCGGACCAGCACCTGGATGTCCTTACTCTTGTCGGTGGGAACGGAACAGGAAACGAGGGCGACAGCCCACGCGGCGCCGAGCCCGAGGGCGCGAACGGGAAGACCCATGGTCGAGAATCCGTCGGAGATGGTGTATCAA
>JBGPIW010000453.1:0-2788 GCA_041485045.1 Gemmatimonadota bacterium
CCCGCCTTGTCATCGGAGGCGCCGAACACGACCCGTCCTACCTTGGCGAGCACGATCGCTCCGGCGCATTGGGCGCACGGCTCCAGGGTGACGTAGAGGGTGCAATCGGAGAGGCGATCGATTTGGAGCGCTGCCAGCGCGCGGTGAATCGCCAGCAGCTCGGCATGGGCGGTCGGATCGTGCCGGGTTTCGCTCTCGTTGTGGGCGACCGCGACCACCGCGCCATCCCGCACCACCACGGCCCCGACCGGTACTTCCCCCAGCGCGCCCGCACGCTCCGCCTCACGCAGCGCCGCCGTCATCCCGTCGTGATCGATGGGGAGGGTGGGGGGCCCCTTCCCCCTTCCCTCGTCCCTCGTCCCCACCTTAAGCACGCACCGGCTCGCGCGCGCCGCCCGCCGGGATCCGCTGGAACATGAGCGACGTGCCCTCCTTCGCGCGGTCCACTTTGATAGTGTCGCCTTCGGTGTACTTGCCTTCGAGCACCGCCATGGCGAGCGGGTTCTGGAGCAGGCGCTGGATGGCGCGCTTCAGGGGCCGGGCGCCGTACACCGGATCGTACCCCTCCGCCACGATCAGCGACTTCGCTGCGGGTGTTACTTCCAAGGTGAGTTTGCGGTCACGGACCAGCTTCGCTACGCGCGACATCTGCACATCGACAATCCGCGCGATCTCCTCCTGCCCGAGCGGCCGGAAGATGATCACGTCGTCCACACGGTTCAGGAACTCCGGCTTGAAGCTCTGCCGCAACAGCTCGAGCACCTTGGTCTCGACCTGCTCCCAGTTCGTCGTCCCATGCTCGAGGATGTACGTCGAGCCGAGGTTCGAGGTCATGATCAGCACGGTGTTGCGGAAATCCACCGTGCGGCCCTGCGAATCGGTGAGACGACCGTCGTCCAGAATCTGGAGCAGGACATTGAACACGTCCGGATGGGCCTTCTCGATCTCGTCGAACAGCACCACGGCGTAGGGCCGGCGCCGCACCGCTTCGGTGAGCTGGCCGCCTTCCTCGTAGCCCACGTATCCCGGGGGGGCACCGATCATCCGGGCCACGGCGTGCTTTTCCATGTACTCCGACATGTCGAGCCGCACCATCGCCTTCTCGTCGTCGAATAGGAATTCGGCGAGCGCCCGGGCGGTCTCGGTCTTGCCGACGCCGGTGGGGCCGAGGAAGATGAACGATCCGGTCGGCCGCTGCGGATCCTGCAGGCCGGCGCGCGCGCGGCGCACCGCGTTGGAGACCGCGGCGAGCGCCTCGTGCTGCCCCACCACGCGCCGCCCCAGCTCGTCCTCGAGCTTCGTCAGCCGCTCCCGCTCCGACTCGAGCATCTTGGTGACGGGGATGCCGGTCCACTTGGCGACGATCTCGGCGATGTCCTCGGCATCCACCTCCTCCTTCAGATACTTGCCCTGCGACTGGATCTCGGCCAGCCGCTTTTCGACGGCGGCGATCTCCTTTTCGAGGGCCGGGATCCGCCCGTAGCTGATCTCGGCGGCTTTTTGGAGGTCGCCCCGCCGGGTCGCCTGATCCGCCTCCATGCGCAGGTGCTCCAGCTCCGCCTTTTTTCCCTGGAGCCCGGTGATCGTCTCCTTCTCCGCCTGCCACTGCGCTTTCATGGCGGTCGAGCGCTCACGCAGACCGGACAGCTCCTCCTCCACCTTCTCGCGGCGCTCCCGCGAGGCCTTGTCCTTTTCCTTGGCGAGCGCGGCCTTCTCGATCTGCAGCTGGACGATGCGGCGCTCGACTTCGTCGATCTCCTGCGGCAGCGAGTCGATCTCGATCCGTAGTCGGCTGGCCGCTTCGTCCACCAGGTCGATCGCCTTGTCGGGCAGGAAGCGGTCGCCGATGTAGCGGTGCGACAGGGTGGCCGCCGCCACCAGGGCATTGTCGGTGATGCGCACGCCGTGGTGGACCTCGTATTTCTCCTTCAGGCCGCGGAGGATCGCGATGGTGTCTTCCACGGACGGCTCGCCCACGAACACCGGCTGGAAGCGGCGCTCCAGCGCCGCGTCCTTCTCGATGTGCTTACGATATTCGTCCAGCGTCGTGGCCCCGACCACGTGCAGCTCGCCGCGCGCCAGGGCCGGTTTCAGGAGGTTCGACGCGTCCACCGCGCCCTCCGCCGCCCCCGCGCCGACGAGGGTGTGCAGCTCGTCGATAAAGACGATGAACCGCCCTTCGGCGGTCGTGATCTCCTTGATTACGGACTTGAGCCGTTCCTCGAATTCGCCGCGGTACTTGGTGCCCGCGATCAACTGGCCCAGGTCGAGAGCCACGAGGTGTTTGTTGCGCAACGACTCCGGCACGTCGCCGTGGACGATGCGCTGGGCCAACCCCTCGACGATCGCCGTCTTGCCGACCCCCGGCTCACCGATCAGCACCGGGTTGTTCTTGGTGCGCCGCGACAGCACCTGCATGACCCGGCGGATTTCCTCGTCCCGGCCGATCACCGGATCGAGCTTGCCGGTACGGGCCACCTCGGTGAGGTCGCGCGTGAACCGCTCCAGCGCCTGGTACTTCTGTTCCGGCTCCTGGTCGGTGACTCGATGGGAGCCGCGCACCGCCTCGAGCGCTTCGAGCAGCTCCTTCTGGTCGACGCCAGCCGCGCTCAGCAGCTGGCGCGCCGTGGCACCCTTCTCTTCGGCCAGCGCGAGCAGCAGGTGCTCGGTCGAGACGTAGGCATCGTTCAGGTCCTTCGCCAGCTTGTCGGCCCGGTCGAGGACCGCGGACAATTCCCGCGAGAGCGTGGGCTCCCCTGCCGCCCCGGACTGCTTCGGAAACCGCTCC
>JBGPIW010000454.1:0-2787 GCA_041485045.1 Gemmatimonadota bacterium
CGACCTTCGCGAGAGCCCGAAAGCCCCGGTAGCGTGGTTCTCGGGGGATGAGGCGGGGACCTGCCGGACGCCATCAATAAAGACAGCCAGTCCACCCGGCTCCTGACACCGGGTGACCCGGATGCGCTTGGGTGGGCCATTCCATATTCGGACGCCTGGCGTACCCTGCAGCAGCTCGTAGGAGGCTACCCCGAATCGATTGTAGATGTCTTCTCGGGTGATCAGGATCCCCAGGCCGATCCTTCGCCGCAGGAACACGTCGTCGTACTTGGTTGTCCCGGCATAGCGCAGCGGCTTGCTGGGCGGTGCTGAAACGATCACTTCTGGCAAGGACACCGGGCTGGTCACCAGCTTGACCAGGATGGTGTCGCCGAGCGGCGGCAGGGGATAGATCGTGAGGAGCATCGGCCGGTATCCGATCCGCCGAAAGCCGACGGTACTGTCACCGGAAGACACGTCGAGGTTGAAGATCCCGTCACTATCGGTCCTCGCCCGCACGTCGCGGCGGTTCACGATGACCTCCACCCCTTCAACCGGGCGGCGCGTCTGATCGATGGCTCGTCCGACGAGCCGTACGGACGAACGTGGTTGATCCTGGGCCCACATCCTGGTGGTCGACCCGCTGCCGACCAAGCCCAATGCCACCGCGATCGTGAGCACATGCCGCATACGAATCCTCCTCGGCTCTGCGAATCATTACTGCGACTACGCAAACAGCGCCAGGCCCTTCAGCGCCGCCGGCGCCGCCGGCGGGGAGCAGCCACCGGTGGAGTGGCACGGACGGGGGCCGGGTTGACGAGGTGACCGAAGAGATCTTCGCGCACTGCTGGATTGCGCAGCTTCCACACCACCCCGTCCGTGAAGTAGTGGTGGATATTGAAAAACGTGCTGATCGCGAACCCCACGACTTGGCCCGGTCGTGAACCGAGCCAGTCGGTCACCACGGCCATTGCCCCCAACGGCAGCGCGATGGCCGCCACGATCGAGCCGGCGAGTAGCACGACCAGGTAGACCATCATGTGCAGCGCAACCAGCTCACGCGGAGTGCCCCCCGGTATCTCCCGCCGGGTGCGATTCACTTCCACCCGCAGCGGGAAGATCAGATACTGCAGCGCATGCGCGATCTGCACGACGAAGAGCGCTGGCAGGCCCACCCGGGCCATGGCCGCGTACCAGACGAAAATGGCGCCCCAGGGAATCCACGCGCGGAGCGGGGCAAAGCGGCCGGTGCGGACCCTGTGCAGAAAGAAACCCGCCAAACCCAGCGCCAGCGCGACGGCCGTGAGGAAGCTCAGCCCCTCGTACACCGGCGTTAGATCGAAGTAATCGTGATACCCGAGATGGAAGAACCACACCACGTGCCACGCCATCAAGATGTACAGCGAGCCGCGCACCAGGCGACGTTCGCGCGGGTTGAACGACGCCCCCGCGAGATAGGTGAAGGTCGCGACCATCCCCCACGCCTGGGCGGTGTAATGCCAGGCCAGGTAGCTGCTCGAGATAGTCATCAGCGCGGAGATGGGAACGGGGGTCCACTGGCTGGCGACGACCGCGGCGATGCAACAGCTCAGCAGGATGGTGGGAACGTAGATCGCGGCCCAGGGATGCGACCGGATACTGGCGCGGGTCCGGTAGACCATGCGATACGACGCGAGAAAATGCGGCATGTTGACCAGCGCGCCCACCCATGCCTGCACTCCGGCACCGAGCAACAGCAGATGGCTCCAGCCGAACAACAGCAACGGACCCAGGACGAGCAGTGACAAGCCGCCCGCGCAGAGGGCGTCCACCACTGGAGAGATGATCGCGGCGCGGGGCGCGGCGGCGAGTGTGTTGGCGTGCGCGGTCACGACGTCGGCCTCGGCATCAGGAGCGGCACAGCAGAAGGGGCGGGATCGCTCCCGCCCCTCACTACTGTTCCACCTGCTGCTGCAGCTTTCCCTAGAAGTGCCTGCCGCTCATGGCCCGTCGAACGGCCAGATACTCGTCCCAGATCTGCCCGACCGTCCTACGGGAGTCGCGCGTGGCGGTAGTGCCCCCACCGGTCCTGCTCGCCATATCCGGTGCGTTCGGCCCGCCGAACGTGTAGGTCGCGCGTTGCAGCACATCCATCTCCTTGGCAGGCACGGGCATCTGCCGCGGCGTCCCGGTCTGATCGTAGAGGCCAGACTTGCTGCTGAACGTAAGTCCTTCGATCCGGCGCCGGTTGAAGAACGGCGTCGGGCCCTGACCCATGAACTCGATCTCCTGCTCGTAGTGCAGCGCGCCGAGCAGCACCGTGTCGGCCTCCGCGCCGGTCAACGCTGTCAGCCCGCCGCGACCGAAGCGGCTCTTGTTGATGAGCGTCGCCGCCAGCGCCTTGTCACCGCCGCTGCGGATGAGCCCCTCGGCCCACAGCAGGTCGTTCATCTGCCTGGTGTATAACGGGTCCTGCCCGGTGCCGTCGGCGGTCGGCAGATCCTCGCCGCGGTACGCCAGGTACTGATAGCGAACGTGCTGGAGGTTGCTCTGGTGGTATTGGCCACGGGCGGGCGGGAAAATCGCCACGCCAGAGCAGGCGAAGTCGGTGCCCGCGTTGGCCGTCGCGGCCACCGTCGAGTAGCCGTTGAAGTCGTTCGTGGGCCCGTACGATCCATCGCCCACCCGCTTGTCAGGCGATACCGTGGGACACGGGTTGCCGGCCGGGTCCGGCCACGGAGACACGTGGTTGGTGGTGATCATGGCGGCCACCCGCGTGTCCACGCGCATCGTGCCGATGGAGTTGCCCCACGTTTTCACACAGTCCAG
>JBGPIW010000455.1:0-2779 GCA_041485045.1 Gemmatimonadota bacterium
GGTGCGTCCAAGTCGATGTGCAGGAGATCCACCGGATCCACGGTGACGTCGCCGTAGGACGCGAACCAGTGCAAGTGCGGGCCGGTCACGCGCCCGGTGGCGCCCACCAGCCCGATGAGCTGGCCGGCCGAGACCGTGTCCCCCGGCGCGACCAGGACCCGGCTCAGGTGCAGGTAGGCGGAGAGCAGCCCCGCCCCGTGATCGATGAAGACGGTGGTGCCATTGAAGTACAACGCGCCGGCGTACACCACGACGCCGCGGTTGGTGGCGAGCACCGAATCCCCCACGTCACCGTCGAAATCCGCGCCCAGGTGGCGACTGCGCAAGCGCCCGTTGAAGATCCGGCCCACTCCGAATTCGTCCGTCACCGGCCCCGGGCGGGGCGGCACGAACGGCCCGCCCCACATCCGCGGCCGCTCGTGGGTGTGGTGCTTCAGCTCGCGGACGAGCGCACGCTCGGCTCGGAGCCGGGGGGCGAGCGACTCGGGCGGCTGGACGAAATCCGGATCAGTTTGCAACCGCTCACTCGGCGCGCGGCGCCGCCCAACCGGTAAACTGCGGGTGAGAGAGTCCCGGGCGCCATTCGCGCGCTCGACGACGAGGCGGGCTCGGACGTGGTCTCGGGTTGACAGGGGAACGCCGCCGATCGCGCGGAACCACCCGTCGTGCAGCTCGAAATGCAGCGCCTGTCCGGCGAGCTCGCCGGAGACCGCCCGCACGCTGCCGTTCTGCGGCGCCCGGACGGCCACCAGCACCAACGCCCCCTGCACCGGAATCGTCGGGCGCCACGCCACCAGGAGCGCGCGCTGTCCCTCCTGCGCGGCGGCGCATGGCCCAGCCACGAGACGGACGCAGGTTGCGGTGCCGAGGATACTCCAGAGTCTCTGGCACATGCGTGAAGGTTACCCAGGCTCCGCCGTCTTCAGGGGACGACCGGCAACACGATGTGTGAGGGCGCCGAGATCGTGCTGTACACCCGTTGCGTCGCTCTGGTGAAATCGGCTGCCGTCGCCCGGTAGATACTCGGGACGAACTTCTGGGGATTGCGGTCGATCAACGGGAACCAGGTGGATTGCACCTGGACCATGAGCCGGTGCCCCCTGAGAAACACGTGATCCCGATCGCGCAACGGGATGCGCCATTCGACCGGCGTGTGCGGCACCAGCGGGTGCGGCTGCTCGTAGCTCGCGAGATAGCGCCCGCGACGCACCTCCATCGCGATCGGGAGCTCATAGCCGTTCACCGAGTTCGCATAGCCGCCGGGCGGCGGACCGGCGTCGGGGTCCCAGGCGTTCGGCTGCGCGCTGTCGGGATAGACGTCGATCAATTTGACGATGAAGTCGGCATCGGTGCCGGAGGTAGACGCGAACAGGTCGGCCGCCACCTCGCCGGTAATGGTGAGATCGTGCTCGAGCGGCGCGCTCACGAACGTCAGCACGTCCGGGCGCTGATCGACGAAGCGCTGATCGGCGACCTCCCAGGTGCGCCAATCGCCCGCGGGATACGTGGGGGAAATCGGTCGCCGCCGGTACGGCACCGGGTTGGCGGGGTCGGAGACGTATTCGCGGTACCCCGCGCCGGGCCCCCGGGCGCGGGGGGCATCGAACGACAGGGTTCCATCGGCGTGGAGGTAGAGGTTCGTCGGTTTCGCCTCCGCCGGGGGCCAGGCGGCATACGTGCGCCAGCGATTGGCGCCCGACTGGAAGGTGGTCACCCGCCACGTCGGCTTCTCGCCTTGCCCATGGAGGTAGTACCGGAAGAACGGCGCTTCGATCGTCTCGCGGTATTCGCGCGCCGTCTCGTGGCCCCCGAGCGCGATCAGCCCGATGCTGTCCCCCTTGGGCGCGCGCCACATGCCATGATACCACGGGCCCGCCACCATGAAGTTGGTGTGATCGGGATCGTGCTCGGCGGCGTGGCGAAAGATCTGCCACGGACCCCACGGATCTTCCTGATCCCAGAAGCCCGCGACGTTGAGGTTGGGGACCGTCGAAGCGTGGAGCTGGCTGACCCAGGCCTCCCGCTTCCAGAACTCGTCATAGTCGGGGTGGGCGACGACGTCATTCCAATAAGGAATGGAGTCGTGGAGGTAGCGGGCATTGAGGTTGGACAGTGGCCCCACCGCCAGGTACCACGAGTATGTGTCGTAGGTCTCGAACGAAAAGTGCGTGTTCTTGTTCTTGTCCGCCTGCTCGAGCACCGCGTACTCGAAGGCGTAGCTCTCGCGCAGGGCGCCGTAGCGATGATCGTCGTCGTTCATCCATTGATCGACCGGCGATGCCTGCTCGCTCATGGCCACGAGCGCCGGATGCGGGTGCAGCAGCGCCATGGCGGTCGTGAGCCCGTCGTAGGACACCCCGAACATCCCGACCTTGCCGTTGTTGTTCGCGACATGGCGCACCAGCCAATCGATGCTGTCGTAGGCGTCGGTCGTCTCGTTGGTGGACGTCGAGTCCGTCTGGTCCACCTGCGAGCTGAGCTTGAAGACGCCCTCCGACTGGAACCGGCCCCGCAGGTTCTGGATCACGAAGATGTAGCCGTCCTGCGCCAGCTCCCTGATGCTCGGAGGGATCTGCGTGAGCGGACCGGCGGGCACGCCGTAGGGAGTGCGCCGGAACAGGATCGGAAGCGGCTCGGTGCGATCGGTCGGGGTCAGAATCACGGTCTGCAGCCGCACGCCGTCGCGCATCGGGATCATCACTTCTTCGAATGCGAAGGTCGGTTTGGCCGGCGGTTGCTGCGCCCGGGCGCTCGCCGCGATGAGCAGCGTGGCGACGAC
>JBGPIW010000456.1:0-2774 GCA_041485045.1 Gemmatimonadota bacterium
CGACGCTGCGCCATCCCCGCCGCTCCGCTAAAAGACGCTGAAGGTGAAGTACTTGCGCGGGTTCGCTTGCACGTCCGACAGCAGCTGGCGCAGCTGGATCATGGTGAGCGTCGTTTCCCGATACAGGGCGGAGTCGGCCACCAGCAGGCCGAGGGTGCCGCTGCGGTTGGCGATCCGGGACAAGATCGTGTCCGCGGATACGAACACGCGCACGAAGCTCTCCTGGCTGCGGTGCGTTGCATCGAGCAGATCGCGCAAATCCTGCGAGGCCGTGCGGACGTCCTGACTCGCAGCGGAGGCGTTGTTGAGAATCAGCGCGAGCTGGCCCTGGTTCGTGGCCGTATCGACGCGACCGAGGGTGGACTCGAGCACCGTGGCCGCCCGCGCCAGCGCCGTGGATCCCTTCGAGAGGTTCTGACCGACGGTGCCGATGTTGCCGGCCTGTTCGTCCGCCGCCCGGGCAAGACGGTCGGCGATCATCCCGAAGTCCTTGATCGAGCGGCGCAGCTCCAACACGGCTTCCGAATCGAACGCCGTCTGCACCCGGGCCGACACGGTGGCGATGTCATTCGCGATGCGGCCCGCCTGCGCGGTGAGCTGCCCGATGTCGGGAAGGGTCGCGCCGGGCCAGCGTCCCCCGCCGGCCGCCTGCGCCTCCGCCAGGGCTCGGCGGACGTTCGGGTCGTCCGGCGGTTGGTCGAAGGACACGAGCGACGCCGCCCACTCGCCGAACAGCGAGACGGAGGTCGCGACGACGGCCGGCCGTTGCGGCAGCGCCACCCCCGCGTAGATCCGGAGATCGGCCTCGACCCAGTTGCCGGACGCCAGCCGGATCGCCTCGACGCGCCCCACGCGGACGCCCCGGAGCACGACCGGATTCCCGACGCCCAACCCACCGACGGTCCGGAACCGGGCTGTATAGATCGCCTCCGTCCGACCGATGTGGGCGCCGGAGAGCCACAGGGCCCCCGTCACCACACTAATGAAAGCGACGACCACGACGAGGCCGACGACGAATTCGTTCTCGCGCTTCACTCAGGCCGCCCCTCGATGAATTGGCGCACCACCGGATCGGTGGTCGCCTGGATCTCCGCAACGCTCCCCACCTGCCGCACCCGCCCGTCCGACAACATGGCAATGCGATCCCCGACAGCATACGCGCTGGTCATATCGTGGGTGACGACGATGCCGGTGACGCCAAGATGCTCGCGGGTCCGCACCATGAGCCGATTCATCACGGCCGAGGTCACGGGGTCGAGGCCCGTCGTCGGCTCGTCGTACAGGAGGTAGCGCGGCTGGAGCGCGATCGCCCGCGCGATGCCGACGCGCTTCCGCATGCCGCCCGAGAGCTCGGCAGGATAGCGATGGTCGGTCCCGACGAGGTCGACAAGGGCAAGCGCCTCGGCCACCCGCTGGGCGATCACGGCATCGGACAGCCCGCGCCGCCGCAGCCCCATTGCGACGTTCTCGGCCACCGTCATCGAGTCGAACAGCGCCGCAAACTGAAACACGAACCCGATCTCACGTCGCAGCGCCATGAGTCCGGCGCGGTCCAGCGTCGAGACTTCCCGCTCGTCAACGATGACGTCCCCGGCATCGGGGTGCAACAACCCCACCACGTGCTTCAACGCCACGCTCTTGCCGGAGCCGGAGAGGCCGATGATCACCATCGTTTCGCCGTCATCGACGTCCAGGGTGAACCCGTCGAGGACCACGCGGCCGTCGAACCCCTTCCGCAGCCCGCGAAATCGGATCACAGCAGCACCACCGCCCAGAAGGCGTCCAACACCAGAATCAGCATCGCCGACGCTACGACCGCCCGCGTAGTGCTGCGCCCCACGCCTTCCGCCCCGCCCCGCGTCCCGAGTCCGAGACGGCAACCGACCAGCGTGATCGTGAACCCGAAACTCGCGCTCTTGACCACGCCGAACCAGACGTCCTTGAAGCGATACAGGAACTTGAGGCCCTTGACGAATTCGGTGGTGGAAATATCGAGCAGCGCCATGCTCGTGATCCACCCGGTGATGATCCCGATGACGATGCCGAGCACCACAACCACAGGCACCATCACGGTGCCGGCGAGCAGCCGCGGGATGACGAGGTAAGAGAGCGGATCGTAGGCCAGCGTCTCGAGGGCGTCGACCTGTTCGGTCACCTTCATCGTCCCGAGCTCGGCGGCGACGCTCGCCCCCACCCGACCGGCCAGGGCCAGCCCAGTGAGGACCGGCCCGAGCTCGAGCATCATGGTCTTGCCCACGACGGCGCCCACCACGTACAGCGGGACAGTACCCGTAAAGGTGTAGGACGCCTGGAGCGCGAGCACGATGCCGGTGAAAGCGGCGATGAACAGGGCGACGGGGAGCGAGTCCACACCGATGCGGCGCATCTGCACGAGGGCAAGCCCGCCCCAGGTCGCCACGTCCGGGATGGCGTGCGCCAGGTCCGCCAGAAAATGGCCGAACCGTCCGGCCGCCCGCACGGCGGCGACGGCGCTCCGGCCGACGCGGTCGATCACGGGGGAAAGCTACGACGCTACGTTGTACGACGCCACGTTGTGCGAAACGACGAGGGTGACCGGCGAAGAGTCCGCCGATCACCCTCGTACAACCTACCGTCGTACTGTCCTACCGCGTGCCTTACGCGGCAAAACTCGCGAGCGCCTTCCCGACGTCGCCTTCGCGCAGCCGCTTTAAGGCCCGGTCGCGCAGCTGACGCACGCGCTCGCGCGTGACACCCAGCATGCCACCAATCTCCTCGAGCGTGTGCTCCCGTCC
>JBGPIW010000457.1:0-2774 GCA_041485045.1 Gemmatimonadota bacterium
GCCCTGTTCCAGCGCCTCGTCCTGCTCCCGCTCATCTTGCCGGGAATCATCACCGGCGTTTCCCTGCTGACGTTCTTCACCTTCATCGGCTTGCCGCTCTCCGCCGGGTTCCCCTACGTCCCGGGATGGCCCGTCGTGCTGGGGCACGGCACCGCGCTCGTGTCCGTCGTCGTGACCCAGGTGTTCGCCCGGCTCCAACGGCTGGACCGCTTTCAGGAGGAGGCGTCGATGGACCTCTACGCCAACGCCTGGCTGACGTTCTGGCACGTCACCCTGCCCAATATCCGGACCGCGATGCTCGGCGCCGCTCTCCTGGTGTTCACCTTGAGCCTGGACGAGATTGCGGTCACCTTCTTCCTCATTGGGCGACAGAATACCATCCCGCTCCAGATCTGGGGACTGTTGCGGCGTGGCATTACGCCCGAAGTGAACGCGATCTCGACCATCATTTTTCTGGTCTCCGTCGTCGTCATCGTCATCTGGGCGCGCCTGATGCACGACCCGCAAGGAGCGAAAGCATGACCGCGAAATCGTATCAGATGTACGTCGGTGGGCAGTGGGTGAGCGCCGCGCACGGCAAGACCATGGACGTGCTCGACCCGGCGACCGAGGCGGTGATCGCGACGGTGCCGGCCGCTGGCGCCGCCGACGTCGACCGTGCGGTGCAAGCGGCGCGCGCGGCCTACACCGGGGGGTGGAAAGGAGCGACCGCGCAAGAGCGGGGCCGGGTCCTGCTTCGCCTGGCCGAGCGGTTGCGGGCCCGCAAGGCGGAGCTCGCCGAGATCGAGACCCGGAACAACGGCAAGCCGATCGTCGAGTCCGAATACGACATCGACGACACCGCCACCTGTTTCGAATACTACGGAGGCCTCGCCACGAAAATTCACGGTGAGGTGCTCCCGGTCCCCGCACAGGCCCTGGCCCTGGCGCTGCGGGAACCGGTCGGCGTCGCCGGACAGATCATCCCGTGGAACTACCCGCTGTTGATGGCTGCCTGGAAGCTCGCGCCGGCGTTGGCCGCGGGCTGCACCTGCGTGTTGAAGCCCGCCGAGCAGACACCGCTCTCGATTCTCGCGCTGGCGCGGGACTTCGAGGACGTGGGGATCCCCAAGGGGGTGGTCAACATCGTCACCGGCGACGGCCCCGAGGCCGGGGCGCCGCTCGTGGCCCACCCGGACGTCAACAAGATCGCGTTTACGGGCAGCCAGGCGGTCGGGAAGCTGATCATGAAGAGCGCCGCCGACACGCTGAAACGCGTCACGCTCGAGCTGGGCGGCAAGTCTCCTAACATCTTTTTCGCCGATTCGGATTTCGAGAACGCGGTGGACGGCGCCTTGTTCGGTTGCTTCGTGAACCAGGGCGAGGTGTGCTCGGCCGGGAGCCGCGTGCTCGTGGAGCGCTCGATCTACAAGAAATTCGTGGACGCCGCAGCCGAGAAGGCCAAGAAGATCCGCGTCGGCCCGGGTATGGACCGGCAGTACAACATGGGCCCCCTCGTCTCCAAGGAGCAGTACGACCGCGTCGTGGGCTACCAGGCGGTCGGGAAGCGCGAGGCGAAGGTGGCCGCCGGCGGCGGCCAGGTGACGAGCCACGGCAAGGGCTATTACGTCGAGCCGACGATCTTCTACGACGTGGACAATACGGCGAAGATCGCGCGCGAGGAGATCTTCGGTCCGGTCATGAGCGTGATCCCCTTCACGGACGAGGCGGACGCGTTACGGATCGCCAATGATACGAGCTACGGTCTCGCCGCCGCCGTCTGGACCCGCGACATCTTCAAGGCGATGCGCGTGGTGAAGAACCTGGAGGCCGGGATCATCTGGGTGAACCACATGCAACCGACGTATGTGGAGGCGCCGTGGGGGGGCTACAAGATGTCCGGATTCGGCCGCGAGCTGGGCAAGTGGGGGGTGGAAGAGTATCTGGAGACGAAGCAGGTCTATATCAACCTCGACGAGAAACCGATCGGCTGGTATTCGTAGTCGGATGGACGGATGGCGGATCATGAACCGATATCGTGAGGAACCCATGCACACAAACCGTTTTGCAGCGCTCCTGGTCATCGCAGCACTCGCGGCGGGCTGTAAGGGTCCAACGCCCAAAGCCGATACCGCGGTGGCGGATTCACAGGCCGTGGCTACAGTGGACGGCTATATGACAGCGTGGAACGCCCACGACGCGGCCCGGGCCGCGTCGTACTTCGCCGACTCCGGAGTGTACCTCGACGCCAGCGTCGGCACGCCGCAAGTCGGACGGGCGAACGCCCAGAAGAACGTCATCCAGGTCTTCATCACGGCCGTGCCCGACTGCCGCTGGACCCGGGACGGAGCGCCGATCGTGAATCCCGCGGGCGACGGGGTGGCGTTCCAGTGGACGTTCTCCGGGACCAACACCGGTCCCTGGGGGGACGGGACCAAGGCCTCGGGCAAGCCCTTCTCGATCCACGGTGTGACGTTCCTGCGCCTCGAGCAGGGCAAGATCAAATGGCAGGGCGACTACTATGACGCATTGGGCTTCTACAAACAGCTCGGCATGATGTAGCGTTTTTAGACAGTTGAGGCTCGGTGCGGTGGTCGAAAACCGTCGCTCCGAGTCCTCAACTGTGCAATTTGTCGACACTCCAGGTGCACCAATAAGGTTAGCCGTTTCGTCGTAATCAATTGATTCACAAATACTTAATCTGGGGGGTTGCCGACGGCGTGACCCCCCAGGCTACCTTGGATCACCCCCCGACAACCTTCCCACGGGCGGGCGTCCTGGCGGCTGACCTTCCC
>JBGPIW010000458.1:0-2773 GCA_041485045.1 Gemmatimonadota bacterium
CGATCCTGCACGTAGACGACTTTCTTGACCGGATTGCCGTCGACGAACTTCTTGACCCCGTCCATCGACAGCGCGTGCGCCACCACCTGCTCCTCCGAGGCCCCGGGACCGAGCGTCAGGCGGCCGCGCAGCCTGCCGTTCACCTGAACGGCGATCTCCACGCTCCCGCCGGACAGAAAGGCCTCGTCGTACGTCGGCCACCGCACGTCGAAGATCGAGCGCTCGGTGCCGCCGAGTAACACCCACAGCTCTTCCGCGAAATGTGGTGCATAGGGCGCCAACAGCAGAACGAGACGGCGCATCGTCGTCGGGCTCGCCGCGTGTTTCTCTCGGACGAGGTTCACGTACGTCATCATTGCAGCAATGGCGGTGTTGTAGCTCAACGTCTCCGTATCGGTCGTGACCTTGCGGATCGTCTGATGCAGCTTGGTCAACACCTCGGGCGCCGCCTCCGCTTCGGGCGCCTCCACCGCTTCGTGCGCCAGGATCCAGACCTTTTCGAGAAAGCGTCGGATGCCCGTGATGCCCTCATCCCGGAAGTCCCCGCCTTCCTGGAAGGGGCCGAGAAACATGAGATACATGCGGAATGTGTCGGCGCCCCACTGACCGATGTAGGCGTCGGGCACGACGACGTTGCCGCGCGACTTCGACATCTTCGCGCCGTCCTTCACGATCAGGCCGTGAGCCCGAAGCTTCGGGAACGGCTCCTCGAAGGCGATCCGGCCCTGGTCCCGCAGCACCATGGTGATGAAGCGTGAATAGAGCAGATGCAGCACCGCGTGCTCGTTGCCACCGATGTAGGTGGTTACCGGAAGCCACGTTTTGGTGCGCGCGGGGTCGAACGGCCGGTCGGAGAACTCGGTGGACGGGTAGCGCAGGAAATACCAGGATGAGTCGAGGAACGTGTCGGACACGTCGGTCTCGCGCCGCCCGGCGGCGCCGCACTGCGGGCACGGGACGTTGTACCACTCGGTGTGACGCGCGAGCGGGGACACGCCGCTGTCGTCGGGGCGGAAATCTTCGATCGGCGGGAGCAGGACGGGGAGATCGCCCTCCGGCACGCCGACCGGCCCGCAGCGGTCGCAATAAATGATCGGAATCGGGGGCCCCCAGTAGCGCTGCCGCGAGATGCACCAGTCGTGCAGCCGGTACTGTACTCGCGGAATCGCAACCTGCTGTGCGGCCAGCCACGCCACGATCTCTTTCCCACCCTCCCGGCAGGGCCGTCCGTCGAAGGTCCCCGAGTTCATGAGGACCCCGTCCTCGGACACAAACGGGAGCGATTCCCCTTCGACCTGCACGACCTGGCGGATCGGCAACTTGAATTGCGTGGCGAACTCGTGGTCGCGATCGTCGTGCGCCGGCACCGCCATGATCGCGCCGGTGCCGTACTCCATCAGCACATAGTCGCCGATCCAGATCGGCACCGCTTCACCGGTGGCGGGGTTGCGGGCGTAAGAGCCGAGGAACACACCGGTCTTCGCCCGGTCGCCGACCCGGCGCGCCACGACATCCTTCGATTGCACCGCATGGAGGTACGCGCGTACGTCGGGGCGCTGCTCCGCGGCGGTGAGGGCCTCGACCAGCGGATGCTCAGGCGCGAGCACGAGGTAGGTCGCCCCAAACACCGTGTCGGGCCGGGTGGTGAACACCGTGATGGCCTGGCCGGCGGGGGTCCAGAACACGAGCTCCGCTCCTTCGCTCTTGCCGATCCAGTTGCGCTGCAGCGCGAGCGTGGAATCGGACCAGTCGAGGGTGTCGAGGTTCCGGAGCAGCCGCTCGGCGTAATCCGTGATCTTGAAGAACCACTGGTCGAGGGAGCGCTGCTCCACCGGCGTGTCGCAGCGCTCGCAGCGGCCGTTGATCACCTGCTCGTTGGCGAGCACGGTCTTGTCCTTGGGGCACCAATTGACCGCCGCGCGCTTCTTGTACGCGAGCTTCGCGTTGAAGAGCTGCAGGAAGAGCCACTGCGTCCACTTGTAGTACGCGGGATCGGTGGTGGAGAGCTCGTGCCGCCAGTCGAACATCCCGCCAAAGCGGCGCAGCTGTCGTCGGAATGTGTCGATGTTGCGCGGGATCAGCTTCCCGGGGTGCGTCCCGACCGCGAGCGCGTAGTTCTCCGAGTGGATGCCGAACGCGTCGAATCCCATCGGCTCGAATACGTCGTGGCCCTGCAGCCGCTGGAAGCGCCCGAAGATGTCGGCACCGGTGAACGCGAACATGTTCCCCACATGCAGGCCCTCTGCCGACGGGTAGGGGAACATCATGAGGTTGTAGAAGGGCCGCGTCGGCCGGTCGAGATCGGGCTCGTTGGTGTGCCGCTCGACCCAACGGGCCTGCCAGGCGGCTTCCACCGCTGCCGGATCGTACTTCGGCATGTCCTGCATATCGCGGGAAGCTACACAGGCTTGCCCGCCCGTGTCACGCGTCATAGCTTAGCGATTCGACCCGCCATGGCGACGCGTTCGAACCACCTCAGCCGAAGCTACCTCCTCACCGGCGTGGTCATCGCCGGGGCCCTGACCGTCGTCCTTGGGCTGGTGCTCGGGCGGAACGCTCGACAAGCACTCGAAGACCTCGCGAATCAGCACGGCGTGGAGACGGCCCGGACCGCTGCCGTTCTCACCGACGGCTATCTTCACGAGCTGCGCCACCAGGCGGAGCTGCTCGCCAGTCTGCCCCCGATCATCAACGCCGCCCGCACCGCGGCACAGCAGGTCGTCGCCCGCCGGCTGGACCGGCTCTCGATCGCCGACGCCGAGCGTCAGTACGC
>JBGPIW010000459.1:0-2770 GCA_041485045.1 Gemmatimonadota bacterium
CCGACGCGACGCGGCTCGAGATCGTGCGGATGCTCTCGCACGGCGAACGCTGCGTGTGCGAGCTCCAAGCGGTGTTGGGGGCCCAGCAGTCGCGGCTCTCGTTCCACCTGCGCGTGCTCAAGCAGTCGGGGTTCGTCACCGACCGCCGGGAGGGGCGCTGGGTGCACTACTCGTTGAACCGCGAGGCGTTGTCCGAAATCGCCGATTTCGCCGCGGCGGTGCAGCCCGGCAAGCACGCCGGCAGCTGCCGCACCGCCTGTTGCGGCTAAGGAGTTTTTTTGTGCTGTACATATCAACCTTTCTTGATGCAAAAGAGGTCGAATGATGAGCGATGCATTGAAGGACACGGTGCGGCAACGCTATGGCGCTGCGGCGTTGCGGGTGATGGGGGGCGGGGGCTCGAGCTGTTGCGGCGCCGGCGCCGCCGGCGAGTGCTGCGATCCCGTCACCACCGACCTGTACTCAGCCGAAGACAAGGGCGCGCTCCCCGAAACCGCGGTCCTCGCGTCGCTGGGGTGCGGCAACCCGACGGCGCTGGCCGAGCTCACGCCGGGCGAAGTCGTGCTGGACCTGGGCTCGGGCGGCGGCATCGACGTGCTGCTCTCGGCACGCCGCGTGGCCCCGGGGGGGAAGGCGTATGGCCTCGACATGACCGACGAAATGTTGGCCCTGGCGCGCGAGAATCAGCGGAAGGCCGGGGTCGCCAACGTCGAGTTTCTCAAAGGCGACATCGAGCACATCCCGCTCCCCGACGCCTCGGTCGACGTGATCATCTCGAACTGCGTAATCAACCTCGCCGCCGACAAGCGTCAGGTGCTGACCGAGGCGTTCCGCGTGTTGAAGCCGGGCGGCCGCTTTGCCGTGTCGGACGTGGTGGTGCGCGGCACCCTCCCGGCAGAGGTGCGTCGCAACATGGAACTGTGGGTAGGGTGCGTCGCCGGCGCGCTGGAAGAGCAGGAGTTCACGACGCTGCTCACGACGATCGGCTTCAGCGATGTCTCGATCGAGCCGACGCGGGTGTATGCGTTTGAGGACGCGCGGGCATTTCTCGCCGGCGCGAACCTCGACGCCGAGGTGCTCGCCCGGGAGATCGGCGGGCGGGTGATGGGCGCGTTCGTGCGGGCGACGAAACCGCTGCCGTCCGTAGGCGACACCTTTCGACCGGCCGTCTCGTAGGGCGTCCACTATGTCCAAACCCATCGTGACTGTCGCGGCTGCCGGAGTCCTCGGTTTCGCCCTGTGGAAGGTCCTTTCCATTCTCTTCCTGCCGCTCGTGGGGACGCTGTTCGGATTCATCTTCACGATCGTTAAGGTGGCCCTCATCGCCGCGGTGGTGCTGCTCGTCTGGTGGCTCGTGGTGCGGCGCCCGAAGGGCGAAGACAAAGCCTAGGCCCGTTCGTCCCGCGGGGGACCAGGTCGTCCCCCGCGATTTGTGCAACGGGTGCCCTCCGGGTTAACGATCCTCGCTCACACACCGCGAGGTCGAACCGTGCAGCAGTACCTGCCCACTATCGTGTTGGCCTTGATTTCCAGCACCGGGCTCGCTGCCCAGCAACCGGCCACGAGCGAGTGGCCCGTCTACGGCGGCGATCCCGGCGGTCACCGCTTCGCCTCGCTGGACCAGATCAGGAGGTCGAATGTGGCCGGACTGCGCCTCGCCTGGATCTACCGCACGGGTGATTTGTTGAGGGCACGAGGCCGGTTCGAAGCCACGCCCCTGCTTGTGGACGGGACGCTGTACGTCTCCACCCCGCTGGCGCAGGTCGTGGCGCTCGACCCGGCGACCGGCGCCGAGCGCTGGACCTACGATCCGCGCGTCGATCTCGGCGGCGACTACGGCGATTTCGCGAACCGGGGCGTGGCGACGTGGCTGGACCGGCAGGCGGGGGTCGGCAGCGTCTGTCGGCGACGGATCTACGTCGGCACGGTGGACGCTCGCCTCATCGCGCTCGATGCGGCGACCGGACGGCCCTGCGACGACTTCGGCGCGCACGGCAGCGTCGATCTGACGCACGATCTCCTCAACGCACCCGCGTACGCCTACGAATACGAAGTCACCTCGCCGCCGACCGTCGTGGGCGACGTCGTGATCGTCGGCTCCAGCGTTTCCGACAACCAGCGGACCGACGCGCCGAATGGCGTCGTCCGCGCGTTCGACGCCCGCAGCGGCGTCGCGCGCTGGAGCTGGGATCCGATTCCGCGCACCGCGGGTGCACCGGGCTACGACACCTGGCAGGGGCCCGTCGCCCACGCGACCGGGGCGGCCAACGCCTGGACGGTGATGTCCGCCGACCCGGCGCGCGATCTGGTGTTCGTGCCGACCGGGAGCGCCTCACCCGACTTCTTCGGCGGCGCGCGACTCGGCCAGAACCTGTACGCCAACTCGGTCGTGGCGTTGCGCGCCTCGACCGGACAGGTCGTGTGGCACTTCCAGGTGGTGCACCACGATCTGTGGGACTACGACGTCCCGGCGCAGCCGGTGGCGTTCACGCTGCGACGAGGCGGCGCGGGCATCGCGGCGCTCGCGGTGGCGACGAAGATGGGGCATCTCTTCATCCTCGATCGCTCCACCGGCCGGCCGCTCGTGCCGGTCGAAGAACGCCCGGTGCAGCCCAGCGACGTTCCGGGAGAGCACGCGTGGCCCACCCAGCCGTTTCCGCCGCCCGCTTACCGGTTCGTCCCCGAGAGCCTGCCGGCGGCTGACGCGTTCGGTTTGACGCCCGCAGCGCGTGAACAGTGCCGCGCATGGATTGGAGCGCTCCGGTCCGAC
>JBGPIW010000460.1:0-2768 GCA_041485045.1 Gemmatimonadota bacterium
ACCGGAGCGTGGGGCCGCCCGCGATCAGCTGCATGGTGCCCTGCACCCGGTGCCCGCGCGCGGCCAGGATCACGCGGCGGAGCTGCTCGAACTGCTCGTAGATGAGCGTCGTACTCGACGACGTATACACCGATTGCCCCAGCGAATCGGTGATCATCAGGAAGTCCGGGACGGCATCGAGCGTCGCCTGGAGCTCAGCGACGAGGGTCGGGCGGCCGTTGGGATCGCGCGAGACCACCAGCCCGCCGGCGCGCGACACGCCGGCGAGAATCCCCGCGGTGAGGTCGGCTTCGGAGGCGATGCGGCGGTCGAGCTCCTGATACGAGGCGTGGCGGCGCGACAGGTACAGCGCGAGGGTGAAACCGGTGAGGGCGAGGGCGAGCGCGGTGGCATACCACGCCGTCAGCCGGCCGCGCAGCGTTTCCACGTCACTCCTTCACGACGTAGCCCACGCCGCGCACCGTGTGGATCAACCTGGGCTCCCGCGCCTGGTCGATCTTCTTGCGCAGCCGGGTGATCACCACGTCCACGATGTTCGTCCCGGGGTCGAAGTGGTAGTCCCAGGCGTATTCGGTGATGAGCGTCCGGGGCATGACCCGACCCCGGTGGCGCACCAGGTACTCCAGCACGGCGTACTCCTTGGGGGTCAGCTCGATCGGCCGCCCGCCGCGACGCACCTCGCGGCTGCCGGTGTCGAGCACCAGATCGGCCACGCGCAGGAGCGGCGGTGCGATGGCTTTGGGCCGCCGGCCGAGCGCCTCGACGCGGGCGAGCAGCTCCTCCAAGGCGAACGGCTTGGTCACGTAATCGTCCGCGCCCATCCGCAACGCCTGGACCTTGAAGTCTACCGCGTCCTGGGCGGTGAGCACGAGCACCGGAACCGTGTTGCCGCGGTCGCGCAGCGTGCGTAGCACTTCCCGACCCTCCATCGACGGCAGGCGCAGATCGAGGACGACGACGTCGTAGTGCCCCTCGGAGGCGACCCGTAAGCCCTCCGCTCCATCGGCCACGAGGTCCACCTGGCTCCCGGCCTCGGCTAAGCCGCGCTTGACGTACTGGCCGACCGTGCGGTCGTCCTCGATGACGAGCAGTTTCACTCGACCGTCGGCAGGTAGACTTTGAAGTTGGAGCCGACCCCCACCTGGGATTCCACTTCGATCCGGCCGCGGTGGTCCTCGATGATGCCGTAGCAGATCGAGAGCCCGAGGCCGGTGCCGCGCCCCTGCGGCTTCGTGGTGTAAAACGGCTCGAAGATCTTGGACAGCTCTTCCGTCCGAATGCCGGTGCCGGTGTCGATGAACTCCACCAGCACCTCATCGGCGGGGCCCGGGCTGCGGCTCGAGCGCACGGTGAGCACGCCACGAGAGTTCATGGCGTCCATCGCGTTCAGCATCAGCGACATGAACCCCTGGATGAGCCGCTCGGGATCCACTTTCACGGCCGGCAGCGCGACGGAAAACTGGCGCTGCACGGTGATGCGCTTGAAGCGATCGTGGTGCTTCAGCAGGAAGAGCGTCTGCTCCACCAGCTGATTCACGTCCACCCGCCGCTTCTCCCCGGTCTTGGGCCGCGACAGGTCCAGCAGGCCGTCGACGATGCGGCGGCAGCGTTGGACCTCCGCATCGATGATGTTGAGGTACTCCTCGAACCCGGCGCGGGCTGGCGCGGCGAGGTCCTCGGCCCGGCGGGTCAGCGCCTCCGCGCACGCGAGGATCGTGGCCAGCGGATTGTTGATCTCATGCATCACGCCGGCGGCCAGCTGCCCGACGGCCGCGAGTTTCTCGGTCTGCGCCAGCCGCTGCTGCGCGCGCCGCCACTCGGTGACGTCCTCAGCGATGGTGATGACGTGGCTGATCCGCGTGTCGTCGAGGCGCATCGGGATCTTGGAGACACGAAAGTAGCGGGATTCCCCGCTCGCGGTGGATTCCATCTCCATCAGCTGGATCTCGCCGGTCTCGAACACGCGGTCGAATTCACGGCGCAGCAGCTCGCGTGGTTGGCGGTCCAGCACCCCGAACACCTCACGCCCGACAGCGTCGTCGCGCGCGACCCCCTGGGTTCCGCTCTCGCGCTGCCGGTTCCAAACCCGGATGACGTAGTCCCGGTCGATCACGTACAGGCCCACCGGCAAAGAGTCGATGATGCGCGCGATGAATGTGCGCTGGGCGTCGGCCTCCCGCGCCGCCAGCGCGACTTCGGAGGCGAGGTCCTGGGAGAGCTCGGAGGCGGCGATGATCGACGCGAGTAACCGGGCGACCACGCGCCCCACGTCGTTCACGGGCCCGTCCGCGCGCGCACCGGACACGCGGAGCTCGAGTGCGCCGAGTCCCTGGTCTTCGAACACGAGCGGAAAGCGCAGGCGCATGCCGCCTCCGGCGACCTGTTCGCGCTCCACGTCGCGCCGGAACCAGTCGTGGGCGGGTGCGAACGTGGCGTCCGGCCCCCCCGGGGACGGGGACCCGACGACCTGGCGGAATCCGCCGCCTTCGGGAGCGCGCAACCAGAGGCGGGCGTCAGACAGTCCGAGGCCGCGCCGTAGCACGGCCCCGACCCTGGCGAGGGCGTCTTCGGTGACGAAACCGGCGGCGAGGATGTCGACGACGTCCGCGAGGACGCGGAGCCCGGCGGGAGGTGACTCGAGGGTCGAGCCTGGCATTACGTCGCTAACCTAGGGACCCCCTTGGCCGTGCGCCAGCGGTACTTCAATCCGCACGCCGAGAAACGCGTGCACGCGCTGGACGTCACCGTAAAACCACGTGGGCCCGATC
>JBGPIW010000461.1:0-2752 GCA_041485045.1 Gemmatimonadota bacterium
GCCAGCCCGGCTTCCATCTCGTCTCTCGCCCTACGCGCGGCCTCGTCGGGGCGTTGAGGATCAGTCACCGTCGTCGCGCTCGCGGGCACGGCGCTTCCCGAACGCATAGACGCCGACCCCCAGCGCCAACCAGAAGGCGATGACGGCGACGATCCCGCCCGCGATGCGCGGAAACAGGATGAGCAGCAGACCGATCGCCAGGAACAACCCCGCCGCCGCGCCGGCCAGCGTGCGCCGCAACCCGCCCGCCACCCGCCGGAGTGCGACCACCGCTTCCGCCCCGAGCGCGTATCCGGAGCGTTTGCGCCGCGCGGGCGTCGCCCCTTCCTGCGCCGCCCCGACGATCCGGGCCGGCAACATGCGACGGCGTGGTTGGAGTACGACCTCTCGACTCGATTGCAGGTCCCGCCGGAACTGGGCGGCGAGGGTGTCGACGGTGGTGGTGTCGTCGGTGAGCAGGTCGATCTCGTAGTTTCCGAGCAGGCTCGATACGTTCAGGTTGCTCGAGCCGACGCGCGCCCACTGGCGATCGGCCACGAGCGTCTTGGCGTGAATCATCGGGCCGAGCCACTCGAACACCCGCACCCCGGCGCGCAGCAGCTCTCGATAGCCCACGCGCGTGAAGCTGCGCAGCACCGGCAGATCGCTGGCGCCCGGTACGAGGAGTCGTACGTCCACATTGGCCCGGGCGGCGTCGTAGAGGGCGGCGTACAGCGGAGCCGGCGGGACGAGGTAAGCGTCCGTGATCCAGAGCCGCTCCTGGGCCGCGGCGGCGATCAAATGCGTCGCCCGATAGATGCGCCCCTCGAACGGAATGCCCGATACCACGCGCACCGCGCAGTCGCCGCACGCCGGGGGATCGGCGGATCGCTCTTCGGGGGCGAGCGGGGCTCCGGCGCGGCCCCAGGCGTCGGCGAACGCGGCATCCAAGGCGGTCGCGGCGGGGCCGCAGACCGTGAGCATCGTGTCCCGCCAGGGTTGCTTGCCCCGCGCGGGGTCTCCCATCCACTCGTTCCCGACGCACAGACCGCCGAGCATCGCGCGCGCGCCGTCCACGACCACGAGCTTGCGGTGGTCCCGCACGAACAGATCGAAGGGGTGCCCGGACAGGATCGGATGAAAGGCGCGGACTTCGACGCCGGCGCGCCGCAACGTGCGCCAGAAGCCGTACCGCGTCCCGATGGATCCGAGCGCGTCGTACAGCACGCGCACCCGCACTCCGGCGGTCGCGCGCTCGATGAGCGCTGCGGCGACCCGGCGGCCGGTGTCGTCGCTGCGGATGATGTAGTTCTCGAAGTGGACCCAGGCCTGCGCGCCGGCGACGAGCGCGATCATGGCTTCGATCGCGGCGGGGCTGTCGGCGTGATGCTGGATCGTGTTGCCGGCGATGGCCCGGGCGCTTGCCGTGCGCTCGACGGCGAGCGCGAGCTCGTCCTGGGGCGCGACGGCCACGGGGGCCGAGCGCCGCGGCGAGACGGTCACCCGATGGGGGCCGCACCCGCGCCCAGTCCGAGCAACCGCTCGACCGGCCGCAGCGCGGCGATGCAAAAGGCGATGTGCTCGTCCAGCGGCACGCCCAGCTCCTCGGCTCCCGCCCGCACGTCGTCGCGGCTCACCCCGCGGGCGAACGCCTTGTCCTTGAGTTTCTTCTTCACCGACGACACCTCCAGGTCGGCGAAGCTGCGCGACGGCCGCACCAGCGCGCACGCGACCAGAAAGCCGCACAGCTCATCCACCGCGAACAGCGTCTTCGCCATCGCCGAGTCGCGCGTCACACCCGTGTAGCTCGCGTGGCCGAGGATCGCCCGGCACTGCTCGTCGGGGAGCCCCTGCTCGTGCAGCAGCCCGACGCCCCACGCGGGATGGCCCTCGGTGGGGGAATGCTCGTGGTTGGGATACCCCTCGTAGTCGAAGTCGTGCAGCAGCCCGACCGTTCCCCACTCTTCCGCGTCGGCCCCCGTCTTTTGGGCATAGGCTCGCATGGCGGCTTCGACCGCGAGCATGTGCTGGCGCAGTGCGGGGTTCTTGGTGTGCTGCTCCATCAGCGCGATGGCGTCGTCTCGGTTCATGGCTCCACGTTCCAGCGTTCCGCCCACAGCTCGGCCGTGAGGATGGGCCACAGCCGCCGGGCGTGGTTCTTGGCTCCGGCGCGATGCTCGGCCAGCAAGGTCGCCGTCGGCGCACCGGGGAAGAGCCGCGGGCGCGCCAGGTGCCGGTTGGCCAGGTCCGCGAGTCCGCCGTTCAACCATTGGGCCACCGGTACCGACAGGCCGCGCTTGCGGCGGTGGATCACGTGATCCGGTACGACACCACGCGCGGCTTCCTTCAATATCGCCTTGGTGGTGAAGCGGCGCACCTTGAGGCGGGCCGGCGCCGGCAAGGCCAGCTCCAGCACGGCGCGATCCAGATACGGCGCGCGCGCCTCGATCGAGGCGAGCATCGTCCCTCGGTCCACCTTCACCAGGAGGTTGTCCGGGAGGTAGGTGAGGAAATCGAGCCAGAGCACCCGGTTCAGCGGGTCGTCGGGAAACCCATCGAGCCGCTGCTCGAGCGCCGCCGCGATCCGGGGTGTGGGCCCCAACGCGCCGAACCACCCCAGGTGCCGCTCCAGCGTCGGTTGCTCCGCCCCCGTCACGAATTGCTTGAGCAGGAACTCCAGCGTCACTTTCCCGGTGGACGCGGGCCACTGCTCGACCGCCCAGCGCACGGCGCGGCGCAGGGGACCGGGCAACCTCCGGTATGCGCGCGCGAC
>JBGPIW010000462.1:0-2734 GCA_041485045.1 Gemmatimonadota bacterium
GAGGTCAAGTGTAGCCGGGCCCAGACCGTCGGGCAACCGGGCGGCGCAATATCAGAGCAGCGACGGGTCTACGCCACAGGCGGCGACGCCCGCGCGCAGGATCTCCAGCACGTCGGCGTCGGTGCGGGCGGCGAGGGCGGCGGTCGCCGTCGCCGCCGCCTGCTGGCGGCTGAGCTGGCGCACCAGCCAGCGGATGCGCGGCAACGCCGGGGGCGCCACCGACAGGGTCTCGTACCCCAAGCCGATCAAGAGGAAAGCGGACAGCGGCTCGGACGCCATTTCCCCACACACGCTGGCGGGCTTGTGCGCGGCACAGGCCGCATCGGCGATCTGCTTCAGCAGGCGCAGCACGCTCGGGTCGAGCGGCGTGAAGCGGTCGGCCAGGCGGGCGTTGCCGCGATCCACCACCAGGGTGTATTGCGTCAGGTCGTTCGTGCCCACGCTCAGGAAATCGCTTTCGGCGGCGAAGCGATCGGCCAGTACCGCCGCGGCCGGCGTCTCCATCATCACGCCCACCGGGACCGACGCCGCGGCGCGCACGCCTTCCTCGGAGAGCCGCCGGCCCTCCTCGGCCACCATCTCGCGGGTGCGCTGCACTTCGGCGAGCCGCGTCACGAGCGGGATCATCAAGTGGATCTGCGCGTCGGCCGCGGCGCGCAGCACCGCGCGGATCTGGCCGCGGAACAACTCCGGGTGGTCGAGGCAGACGCGGATCGCGCGCCAGCCGAGGAACGGATTCGCCTCGTACGGCGCCTGGAATGCGGCGGGAAACTTGTCGCCCCCGAGATCGTAGCTGCGGATCACGACCGGATGACCTGGGAACGCCGCGCCCGCCCGCGCGAAGTAGCGGGCCTGCTCGTCTTCGGTGGGCAGCGCCGCGTGGCCGGTGATGAAGAACTCGGTCCGCAGCAGGCCGACGCCCTCCGCGCCGTGCGCGCGCGCCGCGTCGATCTCCTCGGGCAGGTCCACGTTGCCGCGCAGCGCCACCCGCAGGCCGTCGGTCGTGACGGCGGGGAGACTCACCCCCCGCTCCAACTCCACTCCCCGCTCGTGCTCGCGGACGCCGCGCGCCGTCGCATCGGCGATCTCGGCCGGCGTGGGATCGAGCAGCACGGTGCCGCGCGTGCCGTCGAGCAGCAGCCTCGTCCCGGTCTCGATCCGGCCCAGCGCACCCTGGATCCCCATCACCGCCGGCATCCCCATCGAGTGGGCGAGGATCGCCGCGTGCGAGGTCCGCGTTCCTTCCTCGCTCGCGATCGCGATCACCTGGGAGCGATCGAGCTGCACCGTGAGCCCCGGGAAGACTTCGCGCGCCACCACGATGGACGGTTGGGTGAGCCCTTCCAGGTCCTCGTCTTCCAGATGCATCAAGTGCCGGACGACGCGGATCATCACGCCGTTCAAGTCGGCGATGCGGTCCTTGAGGCGCGCGCTGCCGACGCTCATCCAGGCGTCGCGCTGCTCCAGCGCCTTGAACTCGAACGCCTTTTCGGCCGTGAGATGGTTTTCGCGGATCAGGTCCTCGATCGCGCCGAGGAAGTCCGCGTCCTCGAGCATGAGCATCTGCGCGTCGAAGATGCGCGCTTCGTCGGGGCCGGCGCGGAGCGCCGCCCGCTCCTTGAGCTCGCCCACGTGCCGTTGCACGTCGCGCACGGCGGCGCGCAGTCGCCGCACCTCCCGCTCCACCTGGGAGCGCGCCACCACCCGGTGCGGGACGTCCGGCAGCGCCGACGCCACCACCACCGCCGGGCCGATCGCGATCCCGGGCGAGACGCCGACGCCGCGCAGCAGCCGGTCGCTCACGCGCGCGCCGCTCCGTCCGGCTCGTCGTCCTCGATGTCTTCCAAATCGGCGTCGGAGCCGGTCAGGTGCATCTCGTTGAACCCGGCCGCCACCAGCGCCAGCAGCGCCTCCATCGCGCCCTCGGCGTCCTCGCCGTCGGCGCGGATGCTCATGGACGACCCGCGCTCGGCGGCCAGCATCATGACGCCCATGATGCTCTTGCCGTTGACGCTCAGCCCGTCCTTGCTCACCTGGATCGCGCTCTTGAACCGGGCCGCCGTCTTCACGAACTCCGCCGCGGGACGCGCGTGCATCCCGAGGGGGTTCACGATCTGCGCCTGCCGCTCGATCAGCGCCATACCCACCCCCCGGCGATGCCCAGCGCCACCGCCACGAGACCGAGCCACAGCGACTTGATGCGCCCCGGCCGCCAGCGCAGCAATGCCACCCCGAGCGCCGCCGCGAGCGCGCAGCCCACGGCGGGGACGAGCGGGAACGGCCGCACCAGCCAGCGCGCGGCGAGCGGCAGGCAGAACCCGGCGACCAGCGCCATCGCCGGGAGGACGAGCCCCGGCCCGCTCTGCAGCACCGGGTTGCGCAGCGCGCCGACGACGCCCGCGCCCGCCGCCCACCCGGCGCGCAGCGCCCACCAGCGCAGCGCCACATGCCCGACGTTGTAGATCAACAGAAACCCGGCGACCGCCCCCCATCCCGCGCCGAGCGCGATCGCGGCGATCGCCGCGGCCGACAGGAGCGGCAGCCACCCCGCCCACACGAGCCGGTCGCCCAAGGCGCCCAGCGGCCCGCACAGCGCGGTACGCAGCCGCTCGACCTGCTCGGGCGGCGCGCCATCGTACTCCGCGCGCGCCGCCGCACCGACGGCCAGCCCGCAGAGATACGGGTGCGCGTTGAAGAAGTGGGCGCCGCGCGCAACGGCCGCCCGGTAGGCGGC
>JBGPIW010000463.1:0-2729 GCA_041485045.1 Gemmatimonadota bacterium
GCCCCAACGAAGGCATCCGTCTTGCTTCAAGAATGGATCCGTGGGCACCACCGGAAGCTGTCAACGCACCGCCGGAGTGACGGTCCATCGCGCCTGGACCGTCGTCGTCGTGTCGTGTCTGTGCTTCCCTGCGTCGCGTGCGGCCGCCCTCCCCCTCGGCAGAGACATTCCGCCGCGCTTGGTGCTCGAGTCGGGACTCTTGGCCCAGCTGCGCACACTCTCTCTGGGCCTGCGTAACGAGATTGTCCTCTGCCTCACAGGGGCCGCCGACAGTCTCACGGTCGTCGCGACCGGGTTCGTGATGGCGGACCCCCACCTCTCTTCTTCGGACCGCGCCACGTTCGGCCCGTGCCCGGATGCAACCGTGGCGATCTGGCACAATCATCCTCTCGCGGCTCCGCGCGAAGCGAGCACACGGGCCCCGTCGGTCCTGCAGATGGCCGATCCTCAGGCCAGCCCGCGCGACCTCTGTGCGCTATCGGAGACCGACATTCAGACGACCGCCAGGGAAGGTTCTCCATTCGTGGTGGTCGCGGTTGGTGCCAACACGTGGTGCTGGTGGAGCCACGCGCAGGTGCGCGCGCTGGCTGAGCGCGGGGCATCGCGGGGCGACCCCGTGCCGGGTCAGATTGTGTCCCACGCCGTCCGCGATCCCTGACCTCCGGCCCTTACCAAGGGACATCACCGCCCCTATACTGGCTCAGCACGCTTCACGAGGAGCGTCGGGCTCATGCCGAATTGCAGGCAACTGATAGCCGGACCGCACAGCTGCGACTGATCACAGCGGGGCGTTGGCGCGAGACTGCCAACGCCCCGTTTCTTTCTTCCCGGAGGGGGACCCATGAGAATGCCGTCACGCTCTCGCTT
Organism: Gemmatimonadota bacterium; assembly: GCA_041485045.1. Lineage (GTDB taxonomy): Bacteria > Gemmatimonadota > Gemmatimonadetes > Gemmatimonadales > GWC2-71-9 > DASTHG01. The sequence goes on from JBGPIW010000463.1 coordinate 868, forward strand.
GGCCGCCATCGCCCTGGGGGCGATTGTGGTTCTCCGAAGCCCCGCGTTCGCGCAACAAGTCGCCGTCGCATCACCCGAAGCACAACGGTTGCGGATCACGACCACGTCGGAGGCAGCGGGCCATCACTTCTGGGCCGGTCTGAGCGACACCCGCAACTGGTTCCTCAGTCGCGCCACCGGGCATTTCGACGAGGCCCTGGCGCTCGACAGCACCCTCGGCCTCGCCCGCGTCGTGCGCGCCTTTGCCGCCCCGGGCCTGACCACGGACCAGCGCAACGCCGAAGCCCAACGCGGCATCGCGGTGATGACCGCGGCCTCGACCGGCGAGCTGGTGACGGGGCTCGCGTTTCGAGAGGCCATCGCCGGGAACAATCGGCAGGCGCAGCGCCTGTTCGAAACCGCGAGCCAGATGCTCCCCGGCGATCCGAACATCGCGTTCTACGCCGCGTTGTTCATCAACGATCCGACGCAGCAAATCCCGGCCCTCCGGACCGCCACCGAGCGCTTTCCGGATGACGCGGCCATGTACAACACCCTCGCCTATCAGCTCTGGGCGACTGGCGATCACGCTGGCGCGTTCGCGGCGGTGAAACGCTACGTGGACATCGGGCCCGACCATCCGAACTCGCACGATTCCTACGCCGAGCTGCTCCAGTGGGATCGACGCTACAGCGAGGCGCTGGCGCATTACCACCGCGCGGTCGCGATCGACTCGAACTTCGTCGAATCCAACATCGGCATGGCCGAGGTGCTGCAGGTGACGGGACGCGGCGAGGAGGCGCGCCAACAGATCCGCGCGGCGATCGCGCGCGCGCCCGATCCGGAGAGTCGCGTGAACTACGAGGTGACGCTCGCCCACAGCTTCATGCTGGATGGGAGGCTCGCCGACGCGATGGCGCAATTCGCCGTCGTGGCGCGGGACGCACAGGCGATCGACCGCAAGCAGATCGCGGCGCAGGCGCATCGTGACATGGCGTTGGCGGACGCCGTGTTGGGCCGTGGGACCGAGATCGCGCGGCACCTGGCGGTCGCGGCCCAGACCGACACCACAGAGCCGGCGCAGCAGCTCTTCGCCACCGCCCTGGCCCAGGGCACCAGCGGTGACATCGCCACCGCCCGGCAGGCTGCGGCGCAACTCGCGACCGTAGCCAAGACGGATAGCAGCTATGCGACGTGGGCACGAGTGGCGAACGCCGTCATCAGTTTGCGAGAGAACAAGCCGAACGACGCGCTGACCGAGCTTGCGGAGGCCAGTCCGGATCGCGCCATGGTGCAAGCGATACGGGCCGAGGCCAACCGGGCCATCGGCAATACCGCCGATGCGCAGGCGCTGCGCCGTCAGCTCATCGACAACCCGCAGATCAACCTGTACAACGGATTCGAGACCTTCGCGCGAGTTCGCGCGGCGCGGATCAAGCCCTAGGGCGCGTTGCTCCTGACACTCGGTCCCGGCGAGAAGGTCGCCGGGACCGATTCTCCTCCACTGGTCGGGCGCACTTGTCCTACGGTCGGGGGATGCGCCACCGGCCAAACACAGTTCGAGGGCCGCCACGAAAGCGTCCGGGACCGCCAGATTGGCGCGCGGGGGACCGTCGGGGACCGTGAAGCAAGCGAGGAAGACCGCCAAGGAACCCCGGATCTCCGCGAAGCAATGAAGGAGCTCCGCTACGGAAGCTCGCAACTCCGCCACGGAAGCTCGCAGCCCCGCCACGGAAGCTCGCAGGACCGCCATGGAAGCTCGCAGCTCCGCCACGGAAGCTCGCAGCTCCGCCACGGAAGCTCGCAGCTCCGCCACGGAAGCTCGCAGCTCCGCCACGGAAGCTCGCAGCTCCGCCACGGAAGCTCGCAGCTCCGCCACGGAA
>JBGPIW010000464.1:0-2727 GCA_041485045.1 Gemmatimonadota bacterium
CAGCACGGCCGCACCATTGACTCGGCCATCTTCCGAGCAATACATTTCGCCTACTTGAGAGGTCACCGCGGTTCCGTTTCGCCGCACACGAAGGCCGGGCTTGCCCGGCCTTTGGCGCGTTTGACATCACTTCGGCACACCGCCTCCATGTGCCGGCTATGATGGCGTGCGCCGGCCGCTGCGTCGAGTCGGCAGCATAGTTCCCCATCTCCCTTCGGGAGAGGGGGAACCAAAAGGGAGCCAGTAGTTCCCCCTCTCCGCGTAGCGGAGAGGGGGTCAGGGGGTGAGGACCGAGAGGGGCTCAGGGGGAGAGGACCATAGAGGCAAAGGAGGTCGTGTTGAAGCGCCTTGGATCTTTGTTTGCGTCGGTCGCGTTATCGGTCACGCTCGCCGTGCCGTTGCACGCCCAGTGCACCGGCTCGGCGCCCGTCATCGCCATCTGCAACCGCGCGATCGACGCCTTGAAGACGTTCCATCCCGCCGCGGGGCTCATCATCTCGGGCGGCGATCCGGTGCTGGGCGGCGCGCGCGCCATGAATGGCTTCGGCCATTTCTTCGTCTCGGCGCGCATCAACGCGGTGAAAGTCGTCGCCCCGAACCCCGATACGGCGAGCGGCCCGACGTCCATCAAGGGATTCGTGCCGGCGCCGGTGATCGAAGGCGGCCTCGGTCTGTATCCCGGGCTGTCCAGCGGCCTGCTGGCCGTGGACGCGCTCTTCTCGGCCACCCTCGTGCCCACGCACGCGGTGGACAAGCTCGGCGTGGACTCGGGGGCGACCAAGCTCGGCAGCTTCGCCCTGGGGCTGGGGTACGGCGCGCGCGTCGGCATCGTGCGCGGCATCTTCCCGATCCCGTCGATCTCGATGAGCGTGATGCGCCGCAGCCTGCCGCGCGTCACCTACGGCCAGCTCGCCGCCTCGAGTCTCTCGTCGGGGGACGCGTTCGAGTTCGACACCGACGTGCAGGCGACCACCTGGCGCTTCGTGGCGGGCTATCACCTGATCGCGTTCGACGTCGCGGCCGGCATCGGCTTCGACCGCTACACCTCGCACGGCCGCCTGCGCTACTACGACAACCCGCCGCTCAACACGATCGCCACGGTGCCGTTCGATCCCGTGAACGAGCGCCAGGTGGTGTTCGCCGACGCTGCGTTCCATCTGACCGTCCTCACGTTCGGCGTCGAGCTCGGCTATCAAACCGGGCAAGATCAGAAACTGAGCACCAACTACACCGATTTCGATCCCTCCTCCGGGCACGTCTTTGGCGGTATTGGGCTCCGGTTCGGTTTCTGACGAAGCGCTCGAGCGCTCGGCGATGCAGCGGGCGCTCGAGCTGGCGCGCCGCGGCTGGGGACACGTGTCCCCCAATCCGCTGGTGGGCGCTGTTGTGGTGCGCGAGCGCGTGGTGGTGGGCGACGGGTGGCACGCCGAGTGGGGGGGGGAGCACGCGGAAGTGATGGCGCTGCGTGCCGCCGGCGAGCGGGCCCGCGGCGCCACGCTGGTCGTGACGCTCGAGCCGTGTGCGCACCACGGCAAGACGCCGCCGTGTACCGACGCGATCCTCGCCGCGGGGGTGCGCCGCGTGGTGGCCGCGGTGCGGGATCCCGACGCCGCGGCCAAGGGTGGATTCGCGGTGCTGCGCGCCGCGGGCCTCGAGACCGCCGCGGGAATCCTCGCCGAGGCGGGGGTCGCGCTCAATGCGCCCTTCTTCTTCGTGCGCGAAGACCAGACGCGCCCCTTCGTCGCGCTGAAGCTCGCCACATCCATCGATGGCCGCATCGCCGACGCGGGCGGCCGCTCGCAGTGGATCTCGGGCCCGCAGGGGCAGGAGTGGGTGCATTGGCTGCGCGCGGGGTTCGACGCCGTGGCCGTGGGGGGCACCACCGCGGCGCGCGACGATCCGCAGCTCACGGTGCGCGGCGGCGTGGTGCCGCGGCGCGCGCCGGTGCGCATCGTGTTCGATCGCCGCGCCGCGCTCGGCCTCGCCTCGAAGCTGGCGCGCACCGCGGGCGATCCGCCCACCTGGGTGGTGGCGTCCGAAGAAGCGCCGGCCGAAAATGTGCGCGGACTCGAACACTCCGGCGTGCGGGTGTTCCGGCCCCGCTCGCTCGCCGAGGGACTCTCCGAGCTGCGCGCGGCGGGCGTCGAGTCGCTGCTGTGCGAGGGCGGCGGGGCGCTCGGCGTGGGGCTCCTGGCCGACGAGCTGGTGGACCGCCTCTACTGGATGCAGGCCCCGGTGTGGCTCGGCGCGGGCGGCGTGCCGGCGTTTCCGGGCGTGGCGGACGCGGAGCTGCCCAAGGCGCCGCGCTGGATCCCCGTGGAGCGCCGCCCCCTGGGCACCGATACATTATTGGTATTGGACCGACGGCTATGTTTACCGGGATAGTCAGCGCGGTAGGGAGAGTCGCCAAGGCGACCCGGGACGGGGGGCGAGGGACGGGGGACGGGGCGGTGGTCTTGGAGATCCGTGCCCCGTACAAGGGCCTGAGGCGCGGCGAGAGCATCGCGGTCAGTGGAGCGTGTCTCACCGTGGAGAAAGTGCTCCGCGGCGGCTTCACGGTGCGGGCGGTGGACACGACGCTCGACCGCACGCTGTTCGGGGAGTATCAGGTCGGGCGCAAGGTGAATCTGGAGCGCGCGGTGCGCGCGGCCGACCGGTTGGGCGGGCACCTCGTGCAGGGGCACGTGGACGGCGTGGCCACGGTGGATCACGTGACGCCGCGCGGCG
>JBGPIW010000465.1:0-2720 GCA_041485045.1 Gemmatimonadota bacterium
CCATCCCGACGCGATGCGGACGCTGCTCGCCTACGGGTGGCCGGGGAACGTGCGCGAGCTGGCGCACGCCATCGAGCGTGCCGTCCTCCTGGCCGAGGGCGATGCGGTGCGCCCCGCCGACCTGAACCTGCGCCCGCCGGGGGAGGGATCCGCCCGCCTGGAGGATATGAGTCTCGAAGAGGTCGAGCGGGTATTGATCCAGAAGGCGCTCGCGCGCTTCGAGGGCAACGTCAGCGCCGCCGCCAAGGCCCTCGGCCTCTCCCGCAGCGCCCTCTATCGGCGTCTCCAACGCCACAGCCTCTGACCCGTCGCGCTCGTACCCCGCACGAGCAGCAGGTCTTCCGCCTCGCCCTGCTGGGCGGGCTCCCGGCGATCGTCGTCGTCCTGTGGCTGCTCTGGTCCGGCGACGCGAGCGACCGCACTCGCTGGACCCTCGCCCTCCTGATCGTCGGCGTCTGGCTCGCCTTCGCGCTGGCGCTGCGCGAGCGCGTGGTGCGCCCGCTGCAGACGCTCTCCAACATGCTGGCCGCGTTGCGCGAGCAGGACTACTCGCTGCGCGCCCGCCGTCACAACGCCGAGGACGCCCTCGGCCTCGTGATGTTGGAGCTGAACATCCTCACCGACGAATTGAAAGAGCGTCGCCTCGGCGCCCTCGAGGCCACCGCGCTGCTGCAACGGGTCATGGCCGAGATCGACGTGGCCGTGTTCGCCTTCGACCAGGACCAGGCCCTGCGGCTGGTCAACGCGAGCGGCGAGCGATTGCTGGCGCAAAGCGCCGAGCGGCTGCTCGGCCGCGGCGCCGAAGAGCTGGGACTCGGGGCGTGCCTGCAGGGCGACGCGCCGCGCGTCATCGAGCTCGGCTTCCCGGCGGCGCGCGGCCGTTGGGAGGTGCGCCGCGGTGCGTTCCGCCAGGGCGGCCGCCCGCACCAGTTTGTCGTGCTCGCCGACGTGAGCCGCGCCCTGCGCGAGGAGGAGCGCCAGGCCTGGCAGCGCCTCATCCGTGTGTTCGGTCACGAGATCAACAACTCGCTCACGCCGATCAAGTCAGTCGCTCAGCGGCTGCAGGACCTCGTCTCCCGCAACGGCGCCGCCGAGATCCCGCGCGACGACCTGGAACGCGGGTTGGACCTCATCGCCAAACGCTCGGAATCGCTCACCCGCTTCCTCGCTTCCTACGCAAGACTCGCCCGCCTGCCCACGCCCAAACTGGGACGGGTGGACGTCGCCACCTGGGTGCAGCGCGTCGCCCGCCTAGAGACGCGGCTCCCGGTCGAGGTCATCGGCGGACCCCAGGTGGCTCTGCGCGCGGATGGAGATCAGCTGGATCAACTCCTCATCAACCTGATCACCAACGCCGTGGACGCCGCGCTCACCACGGATGGCGGGGTGCGTGTGCGCTGGGCGCCGGCGGGGAATACGCTCGACGTCGTCGTTCAGGACGACGGGCCCGGCTTGCCCGAGACGTCGAATCTCTTCGTGCCGTTTTTCACGACCAAACCCACCGGCTCCGGCATCGGCCTTGTGCTGTCGCGGCAGATCGCGGAAGCGCACGGTGGGCGCCTGACGCTCGCCAACCGCACCGACGGCGCCCTGGGCTGCGTGGCGCGCTTGCAGCTCCCGCTTTAGCTCGCCTCCCGTCCCGGGTGCTTGGGGCGCCGCTGGTAGGCCCTTTTCGACCGGTGCACTTTGTGTGACGGCACCTTGAGGCGCTGCTTCACCGGCGCGTCGGGGTTGGGCACGCGGACGGTGAGGGGCGGCTTCTTGCGTCCACTCACCGCCGCAACCGGTCCCGGATCTGCCGGGCGTGGTGCCGGGCGTGGATCACGTGGAATTCCAGCCACTCCGGGAACGTGAGGTCGCCCATCCGCGGGTGCTTCACGAACAGATCGCGGGCGCGCGCCGGCAGCAGCAGCTTGATCACGCCTTCGGTTCGCTCGATTCCACGATGGAAATGCGCTTCGGCTGCGGCGCGGTCCACGTGCGGTGGCGGCGTCGAGCGGGACGGGGCCTTCAAGAATGGCGGGAACCAGCCAAAGTGCATCACCAGGAGCTTTCCCACGCGTTGGGGGAACGTGAGGGGTCGCCGCACCATCGGATCGTGCGCGCGCCGCTCTTCGAACCCGGTAGCGCACCATTCCAGCGCCAGAGCGAGGTGCTCGACGATCTGCGCCGGGGTCCACTTCCCGGTCGGCGCCTCCTGCCAGTCGGCGTCGGGGCGGCCTTCCAGGGGGCCGAGCACGATGTCGGGGAGATCACTGAAGCGCTTCATGGAATGGTCCTCAGTCGCGACTCTAGTCGCGAATTCAAGTGCGATCCTCCAGAAACAACCGCCGCAGGCGGTCGCCGTCGGCGATCAGCTGGTCGAGGTCGTCGGCCCCGGGCAACCGGCCGTCGCGCCACCACACGAGTCGAGTGCCGGCGCCCGCCAGGTGATGGCGTGGGGTGCGCCGGCCATCCGGCGATTCCGCGGTGAAAAACGCACGCCGCGCTGGGGTGAACAACGCCCGGACGGCGCGCTCGTCGTCCCCCTGCAGCTGGTAGCCCCGGGAGAACTCGGTATCCTCTTCGAAGTCGAAGTCCTGCATCCCGAAGCGCTGCGCGATTCGGTGGAAGAACCCCTCGGGAACGAGTCGGAAGCGCGGCAGGGCTCCCTCCGGCGCTTCCCAGAGCATCACCGTCAGGCGGTGCCGATGGTTGTTGTTCCCTCCGCCCGTCACGTA
>JBGPIW010000466.1:0-2714 GCA_041485045.1 Gemmatimonadota bacterium
GCCTACCGCCGGCCGCTCGAAATCGTGCGCGGCTGGATGGAGTTCCTCTACGATCGTGAAGGACGCCGCTACCTCGACGCGGTGAACAACGTGCCGCACGTGGGGCACGGGCACCCGCGCGTGGTGCGCGCCGGCCAGCGCCAGATGGCGCTGCTGAACACCAACACCCGTTACCTCCACGAGCTGGCGGTTCGCTACGCCGAGCGGTTGTGGGCCACGCTGCCCTCACCCCTGTCGGTGTGTTACTTCGTGAACTCCGGCAGCGAGGCGAACGAGCTCGCCTTGCGCCTCGCCCGGGCCTACACCGGCCGTCGCGATGTCATCGTGGTGGAGGGCGCCTATCACGGCAACACATCCACGCTCGTGGATGTGAGTCCCTACAAACACGACGGCCCGGGGGGAACGGGCACGCCGACCTGGGTGCACAAGGTGCCCACGCCCGACACGTACCGCGGCCGCTTCCGCCGCGATGAGCCGTTGGCCGGGGATCGCTATGCCGCATTCCTGGCCGAGGCGATCGGGCGCATGCGGTCACGGGGGGCGCAGCCGTCCGCGTTCCTGTGCGAATCGATCCTCTCGGCGGGAGGGCAGATCGTCCTGCCTGAGGGATTCCTCACCGCCGCGTACGCCCACGTGCGCCGCGCCGGGGGCCTGTGTATCGCCGATGAAGTGCAGGTGGGTTTCGGTCGTACGGGAGCCCACTTCTGGGCGTTCGAGGCTCAGGATGTGGTCCCGGACATCGTGACGTTGGGCAAGCCGATGGGGAACGGTCATCCGCTGGGCGCCGTAATCACGACGCCCGAGATCGCCGCGGCGTTTGCGAACGGCATGGAGTATTTCAGCACATTCGGCGGAAACCCGGTATCGTGCGCCATCGGACTCGCCGTGCTGGACGTGATCGCCGACGAGGGGTTGCAGGACAACGCCCTGCGTGTGGGCGAGCGGCTCCGGACGGGTTTGCGGGGGCTGGCGTCGCGCCACCCAGCCGTGGGAGACGTCCGCGGCCTCGGTCTGTTTCTCGGGGTCGAGCTGGTACGCGACCGCACCACGCTCGAGCCGGCGGGCGAGGAGGCGGGCACCGTCGCGAGCCGCATGCGCGAGCGCGGCGTGCTCGTCAGCACCGACGGCCCCTTGCACAACGTCCTCAAGATCAAACCGCCGCTGGTCTTCACCATGGAGGACGCGGACCACCTCGTGACCACGCTCGACACCGTGATGTCCGAGGGCCTGACGCACCGTCGCTCGGAGGAAGAGGTCTGACTCCTGGGGCGGTGGACCTACCGCGCCGCCCCGGGAGCCGGCACCTTCACTAGGGCCGCTAGGCGCCCAACCAACTGCTCCCTTCAGGAGGGGTTATGGCAGGCAAAGGTCGTCGCACCACCCATCGCAGCAGCTCCGGCACGAAGCTCTACGCCGTTCGCGACGCCAAGGGCCGCTTCAAGGACATCCAGACGTACAAGCGGGCGCAGGGCTCCGACATCAAGCGGAAGAGCAAGAAAGAACGGTGAGGGAGACGGGCGCCGCTCGCCTGCTCGCCCTCGGCCTGCTGGCCTGCTCCGGCGACACCAGCCGTCTCTCACCGGAGCAGCAGGCGCGCTTCGCGACCGAGGGCCTGCTGCGCCACGCCGACAACGTCTCGTTCCGCTACACCCACGATGCCGGGACGCGATCGGCCGGGTGGGAGGATCGCCTCGGATCGATCGTCGTGACCCGGCAAACGGTTCTGATCCACAAGAACGAAAAAGTCGGGATAAATATCACGCCGGCGAGCCGCCGCGCCTACGAGGTCGCCCGGGACGGCGATCGCATCCGCATCGGGGCGGGATCGGGGAAGTCGCGGGAGGTGTGGTCGTTCGCTCCTCCCGACGACCCGGAGGGCTGGGCGCAGGACATCCGGGCGGTGATCCGCCTCGCCCGCGATGGGGCGGGCGACAGTGCCGTTAGAAGTCGCGGAACGCCGTGAGGCTCACGCTGCGCGGCGAGGAGGGTACGTCGATCACGTCTTGTGCCAGATAGCGGTGAACGATTGACCCACTCCAACCACGAGATTCAGTGACAAGGTGTCCTTCGCCGCCCCCCTGATGCTGAACGTTCCGGGGATCGTTCCCAGACCGGTAATGACGATGTAGATGGAGTCCTTCCCTCCGGCTTCCTTCGCCAAGTACGAACCCGCGAGCGCCAAGGTAGTGTCGTGGACAAAGCCCGTGTCGGGAGAAACGATCGCGAGGTTGGCGTGCACCGAATCCGACGTCGCCGTAAATGTGCCCGTGCTCCCCGGCGCGGGGATGAACCCTGCGAGAAGGAGCTGCACGAGCGTGTAGCTGCCCGTCAGGTCGATTTTCGTACTGCCACCGGTTCCGCTATCGCCGCAGGCCGCAACGCCCGCGACCAGGGCCGCGGCGATCACACCGCCGGCCAGTCCTCGTATCCGACGCATGGAGCGTCTCCTCGTTGGTTTGAGACTTGAGGCTAACCGCCCGAGTCACAGGCTGTCCAGCCGGACCGCACATGTCGCCCACGGTGGCGCTGCGCTACATTCGCGCGCATGATCGAGATTCGCCGCGCGCACGCCGCAGACGTCGACCTGGTGGCCCCGCTGTTCGATGCCTACCGGCAGTTCTACGGCCGCACCCCGGACTCAGGCCTCGCGCGGCGGTTTCTGGCCGACCGGCTGGGCCGCGCCGAGTCGGTGGTGTTCCTGGCAGTGACGCAAC
>JBGPIW010000467.1:0-2708 GCA_041485045.1 Gemmatimonadota bacterium
GACCCCGATGCCGTGCACAAGGCAGGGGAGCTTTGCAAGGTGAAGGGCGCCAAACGGGTGATCACCCTGAAGGTGAGCGGCGCGTTTCATTCGCCGCTCATGGCGCCGGCGGCGAACGCGTTGCGTCTCGCGCTCGACAAGGCCGAGTTCGCCGAGCCCGCGTTCCCGGTCATCGCCAACGCCACGGCCGAGCCGGTGAAGGATGCGGCGCGCGCCCGCCGCACATTGGCCGACCAGCTCACGGCCCCGGTCCGCTGGGTCGAGGGCATGCAACACGCCGCCCGCCTCGCGGGCGACGGGGCGCGCTTTATCGAGATCGGGCCGGGAACCGTGCTGGCGGGATTGCTGCGCCGGATCGTACCGGGGGCGCAGGTCATCTCGCTGGGAACTGCGGGTGAGGTGACGAACTTTCTGGAGGCTGGATGAGACGAATGCGGAATGTGGAATGCGGAGTGCGGAATGGCAGGGCATGCTCCGTGGCCCATTGCGCTGCTCGAAGCATCCATTGGAATTCCGCACTCCGCACTCCGCATTCCCCGCTCGTGGTGGGGCCGCAATGACCATCGACCTGAGCGGAAAGGTCGCCCTCGTCACCGGTGGCTCGCGTGGTATCGGGAAATCAATTGCGGAAATGTTGGCCGGTGCCGGGGCGAAGGTCGCCCTGTGCGGGCGCGACGGTGCGAAGGCGCAGGAGGTAGCGGCGAGTCTCGGCGCCGGGGCGCGCGGGTACGCGTGCGACGTGGGCGTCGCCGCGCAGATCGACCGGCTGGCAGAGCAGGTCGAAGCCGAGGTGGGGCCGGTGGACATCCTCGTGAACAACGCCGGGACGACCAAGGACAACCTGCTGTTCCGCATCGGCGTGGACGACTGGGACCTGGTGCTGAACGCGAACCTCAAGGGACCGTTTCTGCTCACGAAGCTCGTCGCGCGCGGCATGATCAAGCGGCGCTGGGGACGGGTGGTGAACATCGCCAGCGTGGTCGGTCTGGTCGGTAACAAAGGCCAGGCGAATTACGCGGCGGCCAAGGCCGGCCTGATCGGCTTCACCAAGGCCGTCGCCAAGGAGCTGGCGTCGCGCAACGTCCTCGTCAACGCGGTGGCGCCGGGCTACATCGACACCGAATTGACGCGCGCCGTCCCCGACGAAGCGAAGCAGGTGCTCCAGGCCGCGATTCCGCTCGGCAGGCTGGGAAGCGGCGCGGATGTGGCCGGTGCGGTACTCTTTCTCGCCTCCGACCTGGCGAGCTACATTACGGGCCAGGTACTCGTCGTCGACGGCGGGATGGTGATGTGAATTCCTTCCAACCTCCTTGGAGAGGCGCCACATGGCAATGGACATGAAGCAGCTCGAGGAAAAAGTGAAGGACATCATCGTCGAGGAGCTCGGGGTCGAGCGCGATAAGCTCAAGCCCGAAGCGAGCTTCATGGAAGACCTCGGCGCGGACAGCCTCGACACGGTCGAGCTGGTGATGGCCTTCGAGAAGGAATTCGACATCGACATCCCCGACGAGGAAGCGGAGAAGCTCCGCACCGTCGGCGATGCGATGAAGTATCTGCACGACAAGATGGGGAAGTGAGGCGGGGCAGCTCGTGAAGCGGCGCGTCGTAGTCACCGGCCTCGGGGTCATCTCCCCGCTGGGCAATACGGTGGCGGCTACCTGGGAGGCGATGGTAGCGGGGCGGTCCGGGGCGGGGCCGATCACCCGGTTCGATCCCGCGGCGCTGTCGGTGAAGTTCGCCTGCGAGGTGAAGGGGTTCGATCCCGGCCTCTACCTCGACAAGAAGGAAGCGCGCCGCTACGACCTGTTCGCCCAGTTCGCCATGGGCGCGGCGGTCCAGGCGGTGAACGACGCCTGCCTCGACAGGAGCTGGGATGCGGTGAACCGGCAGCGCGTCGGCGTCATCATCGGCACCGGCACGGGGGGCATCGCGACGTTCGAGGAGAACATGCGGGCGTATCTCGAGAAGGGGCCCAGTCGCGTGTCCCCCTTCTTCGTCCCGATGTTCATGGCGAACGTGGCGTCGGCCGTGGTCTCGATGCGCTATGGCGTCAAGGGCCCCAACTACTGCACCGTCTCCGCCTGCGCCACCTCGGGGCACTCCGTCGGCGACGCGTTCCGGTTGATCCAGCACGACGATGCGGATGTGATGATCGCGGGCGGCTCGGAAGCGGCGATCACGCCGCTGGCGCTCGCCAGCTTCGCCAACATGAAGGCCCTCTCCGAGCGGAACGACGACCCGCGGACCGCGAGCCGGCCCTTCGACAAGGACCGCGACGGGTTCGTGATGGGCGACGGCGCCGCGGTCGTCATCCTGGAGGAATTGGAGCACGCCCGCAAGCGCGGCGCCAAGATCTACGCCGAGATGGTGGGCTACGGTATGACCGCCGACGCCTACCACATTACCGCCCCGTCTCCCGACGGCGAGGGCGCGCAGCGCGCCATGCGGCTCGCGATGGAGGACGGCGGCGTCCGGCCCGAACAGGTCGGTTACATCAACGCGCACGGCACGTCCACCGATGTGGGCGACCGGGCGGAGACCATGGCGATCAAACGTGCGTTCGGCGAGCATGCCTATAAGGTGGCGGTGAGTTCTACCAAGTCGATGACCGGGCACCTGCTGGGCGGCGCCGGCGGACTCGAAGCCGGCATTACGGTGCTCGCCATTCGCGACCAGGTGGCGCCGGCGACAGTCAACCACGAATGTCC
>JBGPIW010000468.1:0-2704 GCA_041485045.1 Gemmatimonadota bacterium
CGGAGCGGGTGGGCGGCTACCTGCCGGAGCCGGTCGCGCCATCCGGCGGAGGACACCTTTGATGGGCCCGCGGCGTGCGGCGCTCCTGCTCGGGCTGCTCGGGGTCCCGGGCGGGCTGCTCGGCGCGCAGGCGGCCGGCGTGTTCCCGGGGACCCCGACCACGGGCGCGCGCATCTTCGTGGAGCGCGGCTGCGTGCGCTGTCACTCCATCTGGGGAAACGGCGGCACGCTGGGACCGGACTTCGCCGTCGTCGGTGCGGGACGCAGCATGCAGCAGCTCGCGGGCGAGTTCTGGAACCACACGCCCCGCATGATCGTGACCCTGCGCCGCCAGGGCGTGCGGTGGCCGACCTTCACCGAGGCGGAGCTCGCCGACGTCATCAGCTACATCTACTACGTGAAGCTGTTCGATCCGCCGGGCGACGCCGACCTCGGGTCGCAGTGGTTCCGCGAGAAGCGCTGCGTGGAATGTCATACGGTCGGCGGCACCGGCGGCCACGTCGGGCCCGCCCTCGACCGCTATGCGCGCTACATCGCGCCCATCATGCTCGCCGAAGGGATGTGGAATCACGGGCCGGCGATGCAGGAGGCACAGACGGAGCACCGCATCCCGATCCCCACCTTCTTGGGGCGTGAGATGGCGGACATCCAGGCCTACATCCGCAGTACGTCCAGCCTGCGCAACCGCGCCGTCGTGCTGCTGCAGCCGCCCAATCCCGCGAACGGGGAGCGGCTGTTCAGCGGCAAGGGCTGCGTGCGCTGCCACGGCCCGGACGGGCGGGGGACGCGCTACGCCCCCGATCTGCGCACCGCTACGCTGCGGCTCAGCGTGTCGGAGATCGCCGGCGTGCTGTGGGACCACTCGTTCCGGATGTCGGCCGCGATGCAGTCGCGCGGCTTCGCCTTTCCGCGCTTCCAGGGGACCGAGATGGCCGACGTGATCGCGTTCCTCTACTACCTGCGGTTCAACGAAACCGGCGGGAATGCGCGCGTCGGCGCCCAGGTGTTCGCCCACAAGGGGTGCACCAATTGCCACGTCCTCGACGGCCGGCCGGCGACTGGTCCGGACCTGACGCGCGCCGCAGCGGTGCGCACGCCGCTCGGCCTCGCAACCGCGATGTGGAACCACGCGCCGGCGATGTTCGACGTGGCGCAGTCGCGCCAGGTGGAGTGGCCCGCGTTCGAGGGCGACGAGATGCGCGATCTGTCGGCGGTCCTCCACACGCTGCAACCGCCCGTGCCGGCCCGTATCGCCACAGCCGCCAAGCCTCCGGCACGCCGGCCGGCCACAGCGGCGCTGCCGCCCATCGATTCGGCGCTAGCGGCCGAGGGGCAGGCTCTCGCCGGGCAGCGCGCCTGCGCCGCATGCCACGTGCTGGGGGCGTCCACCATGGGCCGCGTCGGGCCGGACCTGAACACGGTGCTCCAGCGGCGCTCGCCCGAGTACGTGCTGCACAAGCTCGCAGACCCGAAGTTCGACAACCCCAAGAGCCTGATGCCTCAGTTCCCGCTGGACGAGGGCCAGCGCCGCGCCATCCTCGAGTACCTCCGCACGCTCGAGCGATGATCTAGTCGTACTCTATAATGAATTGAGAAAGGGGCAGCGATGCGCACACGAATTCTCACCACGCTGGTTGCGGGGGTGTTCCTGGGGACGGTCACACCTCTCTGGGGGCAGGCGCCCACCGACACCATGCCGATTACGCCGGGGTTGATCGCGCTCGGCGACAGCATCTTCCATGGGAAGGTGGCCGGTGGTATGTGCTTCGGGTGCCACGGTGTGGAGGGGAAGGGCACCCCCGGCCTCGCGCCCGACCTGACGAGCGGCAAATGGCTCCACGGCGATGGCAGCTATGCCTTCATCATCAAGATCGTGGAAGCGGGGGTGCCCAAGCCGAAGGCGGCTGCGGCGCCGATGCCGCCCGGGGGCGGGGCGAGGCTCGGGCCGGCGGAGCTGCGCGCCGTGGCCGCGTACGTGTTCTCGTTGAGCCACCCGAAAGCACGCACCGGCCCCTAGCACGGGTTGAGGTGCGAGACGTCAGCGCTGCGCCACCTCCGCCCGGTACTGCTTGCTGGCGAAGATCGCGACTTCCACGCGCCGGTTCAGCTCCCGACCGCGCTCGGTGTCGTTGCTCGCGATCGGCTCCGTCTCGCCCATCCCGCGGGTGTTCACCCGGTCCCGGCCGACCCCCTGCACGATGAGATAGTCCGCGGCGGCCGAGGCGCGCCGCTGGGAGAGGCTCTGATTGTACGACGACGGTCCGACCTGGTCGGTGTGACCGACGATCAGGATGTCGGAACCGGGATACTTGTCGAGGCTCGCCGCCAGCGCGCGCAGGTTCTTCCGTGCCTCGGCCCGCACGACGTCGGAGTCGAAGTCGTACAGCAAGCCCGACTCGAAGGTGACTTGGATGCCTTCCCCGACGCGCTCCACCTTGGCGCCCGGAATGTTCTGCGCCAGCTCCTTCGCCTGCCGGTCCATCCGCGCGCCGATGAGGGCGCCGGCGACGCCGCCGACGGCCGCGCCGATGATGGCGCCGCGCGCCGTGTGGCCAGTGGCTCCCCCGATCACGCCGCCCACGACGGCGCCGCTCCCCGCACCGACGACCGCGCCTGTCTGCGTGTGTGTCGCGCAACCGTTGAGTGTGACAGACGTCAGCCCCGCCACAGTGAGGGCGACGGAAAGAATTCGCTGTCTGGTGCC
>JBGPIW010000469.1:0-2702 GCA_041485045.1 Gemmatimonadota bacterium
CGCCGAGCACCAAGCGTCCATCCTCCAGCGCGAGCGGCACCGCCGGCTCCAACCAGGTGCGCACCGTCGCTTCGGGAAGCTCGCGTCGCGCCTCTTCGAGGAGACGCTTCCAGGCTTCTTTCGCTGACTGCTCCATCAAGGGCGATGTATTGGGTGGGACGTATTGCAAGGGCGGGGGGAAGCTACGGGGCGATGTGGAAAAGTCAACCTTGAACGCGCCTCCCCCGCCATGTAGGTTTCCCGGCCTTACTTCCGAGGGCAGCATGGGGAAGCCGACATATCGACCGCGCAATCGGCGGCGCATCAATAAGCATGGATTCCGCGCCCGCATGAAGGACAAGTGGGGACGCGCGACGCTCGGGCGGCGTCGCAAGAAGGGGCGCAAGCGTCTCACGGTTCAACTCCCGTCCAAGCACCGGAGCGGCTGACGCGCGAGCGGTACTCGTCCCGCGCGCGGCTGGCGCGTGGGGCCGACCTCGTGCAATGCTGGGAGAGCGGTCGTCGAGTGCGGATGCGTCGTTTGGACGTCGCCTGGCGTCCCAATTCGCAGGGCCACGCGCGGGCGGGGATCGTCGTTCCCCGTTTCGGAGAAACCGCGGTGGCCCGCAATCGTTTGCGGCGGCGCGTGCGGGAGATCCTGCGCCGCGAGCTGCTGCGGACACTCCCGGCGGTCGATGTGGTCGTTCGGGCGAAACACGGCGCCTACACCGCTCGTTTTGCAGAGCTGCGCGCCGAATTGGCGGAAGCCGCCGATCGGATTCTCCCGTGAATCCTGTCGTCTGGCCTCGGTCGGCGGTGATGGGGCTGATTCGCGCATACCAGTTGACGCTGTCGCATCTGATGTTCACGCAGTGTCGCTTCACCCCGTCCTGCTCGCGCTATACGTACGAGGCGGTGGAGCGATACGGAGCCCTGCGGGGAAGCTGGCTTGGCGTGCGGCGCATTCTACGGTGCCACCCCTTTCACCCCGGTGGTTTCGACCCGGTTCCCTAGGACGAATTCGTGGATCAGCGACGCGTCATCGTAGCCATCTTCCTGATGCTCGTGATAGCCATCGTTCCGAGCATCATTTTCAGGCCGAAGCCGGTGCCCCGCCCACCGGGAGCGGCGACCGATAGCAGCCGAGCTGCCGTGGCGCCCGCGGAATCCGCGCCCGCCGCGGCAGCACCAGCACCATCCGTCAATCCGCCGATCCGTCCATCCGTTCGGCTCCCCGGCGACACGGTGTGGGTGAGCAGTCCGCTGTATCGCTTCGGGTTCAGCACCCGCGGCGGGCGGCTGGTGACGGCCGAGCTCGAGCAATACCGGTCGTTTGCGCCCGGCGATTCGGGCCGCCGCGTTCAGCTGGTTCCCGAGGACGCCCCACTTCTGGGACTGCGCGTCGTGATGGGAACCGACACCGCTTCGCTTGCGGACCTGGCGTTTTCCCCCAGCACCCCCCGCCTGACGGTCGCCGGGGCCGACACCACGCTCGCGTTCACGGCCCCGCTCGGCTCCGGGAGCCTCACCCTGCGCTACGGGTTCACCGCCGACGACTATCGCTTTTCGGTCGACGGGACCATCGAGGGGCTGGGCGGCAGCGGCGCCGTCCTCCTGGTGGACCTGGGGGACGGCATGCGCTCGGTGGAAGCGGACCCGCTCACCGACTACCGCGAGTATGCCGTCGTCACCAAGGCCGACAAGACGCAGAAGACGACGTTCGCCTCGCTCGACCCCGGGGAGCGCGCGGTCCTGGATGGGCCATTCGAGTGGGTGGCAGTGAAGTCGAAGTACTTCTTTACCGCCGTCCTCGCTCCGGAGCAGAACGCCAAACCGTTTGCCGGCGCCATCGCGACCGGGATGGATCGTACGCCGGTGCCCGTGGCGTCCCTGTTCGGCACCCGCACGAGCGCCCTCGCGACCCGAGCCGCCGTGCTCACCACGCTGTCGCTGCCGCCGTCGGGGACGTTCCGGTTCGACGTGTACGCCGGGCCGTTCGAGCACCAGCGCCTGTCGCACCTCGGGCACGGCATGGACGACGCGAACCCGTACGGCTGGTCCATCTTCCGGCCGATCATTCACCCCGTGTCGCAGGTCGTCGTCAGCATCCTCTTCTGGATGCACGCACGCCTGCATCTCGCATACGGTTGGGTGCTGGTGTTCTTCGGCGTGCTGGTGCGGATGCTGTTGTGGCCGCTGCAGCAGCGGGCCATGGAGTCGCAGATGCGCATGCAGGCGGTGCAGCCGTTGATGCAGGAGATCCAGACGCGGTACAAGGCCGAGCCCGAGAAGCTGCAGCGTGAGATGCTGAAGCTGTACAAGGACCACAAGGTCAACCCGTTCGGCGGGTGTCTGCCGATGATGCTCCCGATGCCCGTGCTGCTCGCGCTGTTCTTCGTGTTCTCCAACACCATTGAGTTCCGGGGCGTGCCGTTCCTGTGGCTGCCCGACCTCTCGCGCCACGACCCGCTCTACATCATCCCCGTCGTGATGGGGATCTCGATGTTCGCCGTGTCGAAGATCGGGCAACGCGGTCTGCCGCCCAATCCCCAGATGAAGACGATGTTGTACATGATGCCCGCGATGATGACGTTCATCTTCCTGCGTCTCGCCTCGGGGTTGAACCTGTATTACGCCGTCCAGAACCTGATCAGTCTCCCGCAGCAGTGGCAGATCTCCCAGAAGCGCCTGGCGGCGCAAAAGCGGACCTGAGCGGGTAGGGC
>JBGPIW010000470.1:0-2697 GCA_041485045.1 Gemmatimonadota bacterium
CCCCGCGACGAACCCCGAGAGGATGTTCAGCGAGGCGCCCCCCTGCTTCGAGGAGGTCACGACTTCCTTCACGTGCGCCGAGTTCATCGACGTGAACACCTTGACGAGCTCCGGGATGATCGCGCCCGCGAGGGTCCCGCAGGTGATCACGGTGGACAGCTTCCACCACAGCGTCGGGTCCCCGCCCAGGTTTGGGATCAGGAGCCGCGACGCGACGTAGGTCAAGCCGATCGACACGAACGAGGTGAGCCACACCAGAGTCGTGAGGGGCGTCTCGAAGTCCATCCGGGCGGCGTTCGCGTATTTCGCCCGCGTAACGCCCGCGTTGATGTAGTACGAGAGCCCGGACGTCACGATCATGATGATGCGCATCATGAAGATCCACACGAGCAGCTGGACCTTCACCAGCGGATCGTGGACGGCGAGCAGGATGAACGTGATGAGCGCCACGCCGGTGACGCCGTAGGTTTCGAAGCCGTCCGCGCTCGGGCCCACCGAATCGCCGGCGTTGTCGCCGGTGCAGTCGGCGATCACCCCGGGGTTGCGGGCGTCGTCCTCTTTGATCTTGAAGACGATCTTCATCAGGTCGGAGCCGATGTCGGCGATCTTGGTGAAAATGCCGCCGGCCACGCGCAACGCCGCCGCGCCGAGCGACTCACCGATCGCAAACCCGATGAAGCAGGGGCCGGCGTAGTCGCCCGGGACGAACAGCAGGATGATGAGCATCATGATCAGCTCGACGGAGACCAGCAGCATGCCGATGCTCATCCCCGCTTTGGTCGGGATCTCGTGGCACGGGAACGGCTTGCCCGTGAGGCTGGCGAAGGCCGTGCGGGAATTGGCGAACGTGTTGACGCGGATCCCGAACCAGGCGACGCCGTAGCTGCCCGCGATGCCGATCAGGCTGAACACCAGGATGATCGCGACCTTGCCCGCCGGATACCCGTGCACCACGGCGCCGGTCGCGTCGATCGTGGTGGCGAGCCCGCCGAAGTAGACCGCGGCGATGGTCCCGATGAACAGCCAGAGGATCAGCAGGAACTTGCCCTGGGTGACGAGATAGGTCTTGCAGGTCTCGTAGATCAACTCCGAGATCTCCCGCATTGACGCATGCACCGGGAGGTTCTTGAGCTGCGTGTAGATCACGAGCCCGAACAACAACCCCAGGGCGCAGATCAACAGTCCCCAGACCAACAGGCTATGGCCATCGATGCCCCCCAGGAACGTGGCCTGGTGCAGGTCGGGCAGGACGAGCGAGGCTTCCCCACCCCCCGCGTCGTGCGGGGCCTGGACGACCGGCGTGCCCGAACCCTGCGCGGCGGCGTATCGCGCGCCGGGGCCGAGGGCGAGGCTGAGGCCGAGCGTGAGCAGCGCGGCGACGGCAGACAAGCGGAAGGCGTCACACTTCGCGAGCATCAGGGGCAATCTCCTGGAAGGGATCGAGACTCGGGCTATTTCTCGCCGTATTCGTAGTATTCGACGCCCAGGTGGGTGATCTGCGATTCCCCCATCAGCCACCGGAGGGTGTTTTTCAGCTTGGTGTGTTGGATGAAGAGGTCGTGCTCGGGATAGAGTCCCGGCGCCGTCTGTGGGCTTTTGAAGTAGAACGACAGCCACTCCTGCACGCCCGACAGTCCGGCCCGCTGCGCGAGGTCGAAGAACAGCGCCAGGTCGAGCACGATCGGCGCCGCGAGAATCGAGTCGCGGCACAGGAAGTCCACCTTGATCTGCATCGGGTAGCCGAGCCACCCGAAGATATCGATGTTGTCCCAGCCTTCTTTGTTATCTCCGCGGGGCGGATAGTAGTTGATCCGCACCTTGTGAAACACGTTGCCGTACAGCTCGGGGTACACGTCGGGTTGCAGGATGTACTCGAGGACGCCGAGCTTCGACTCTTCCTTCGTCTTGAACGACTCAGGGTCGTCCAGCACCTCGCCGTCCCGATTCCCGAGGATGTTGGTCGAGTACCAGCCGGCGAGTCCCAGCATCCGTGCCTTGAACATCGGCGCGAGCACCGTTTTCATCATCGTCTGCCCCGTCTTGAAGTCCTTGCCGCCGATCGGGACTTTATGCTCTTCGGCGAGTTTCGTCAGCGCGGGGAAGTCCAGGCAGAGATTGGGCGCACCGTTGGCGAAGGGGACGTTTTCCATCAGCGCCGCCCAGGCGTAGAGCATCGAAGGTGCGATCGCGGGGTCGTTCTGCTCCATCGCCTTCTCGAACGCCGCCAGCGTCTGGTGCACGGGGCCCGGGGTGATGAACACTTCCGTCGACGCGCACCACACGAGCACCAGCCGGTCACACCCCGCGCGCTTCTTGAAGGCGCGGATGTCCTCGCGCAGCGCATCGGCGAGCTCGCGCTTCGTCTTGCCGCGCTTGACGTTGGTGCCGGTCAGCCGCTTCACGTAGTTCTGGTCGAATGCCGCGGGCATCGGGGTGATGCTCTTCAGGAAGTCGGCGATCGGCTCCAGGTGCTCGCGCCCCAGTACGCCGGCTTTGGTCGCGGCCGTGTAGGCGTCGTCGGGAATCGGATCCCAGGCGGCGAACACCAGATCCTTGAGGTCGGCCAGCGGCACGAATTCCCGGATCTTCGGCGCGCGCCGGTCGGTACGTTTCCCGAGACGGATCGTCCCCATCTGGGTCAGCGACCCGATCGGCAGCCCGTTCCCACGACGCACGGTTTCCACGCCCGCGATGAAC
>JBGPIW010000471.1:0-2680 GCA_041485045.1 Gemmatimonadota bacterium
ACGTGGGTGGAGCGGACCTGTACGGTGTCGAAGTTCTGCTGGGCTGCGCCGGGAGCCGTGGCGAGAGTCGCCCCGACGGCGGCGGCGACGACGACAAGAGCGCGCATCAAGGACCGACCTCCGCGTCGAACGCGCCGGTGAGGATCCGACCGTTCCGTTTGACCTGAACCCACAGCCGATAGGACCCCGGTTGGGGAAAAGCATATGGCAACGAAATCGAGGACGCGACTGCTCCGTGCTCCATGCTCCCCTGCTCAGCGTCCGTAATCCGCGCTCCCAATCGCCCTCGCACCGTGTCGCCCGGCTGGCGAAGGGTGAAGGCCAGCTGCGACGCCATGGCGATGGTTCCGGCCGGGTGCAGGTGGACGAACACCGCACCGTCGTCGCGGGCGATCACCGCGTGGCTCGCCATGCCCATGTACGCCTCGAGTACGGCGGGCCGGCCGTCGGGCGCGGTCACGGTGAATCGTAGATCGAGATCGCGTCCCGCCACGAGCGGCGTCGAGTCGCGCTCCCACGTCATCGTCGACCGGTCCTCCAACTCGACTCGAAGGCGATCGCTGATCGCTGACGGCTGACGGCTAATCCACCAAGCGTCGTCCGCATCCGTCGGTCGCCACGACGCGCCGGGCGGAGGGAGGCGCACCGTATCCACGAGCGTCCGCGCAAAGCCGTTCTCGTGCACCACGTCGGCGAACAACCGGTAGCGGCCGGGTGGCACCGGGGGCAGGGCCGCCAGGAACGTGTTCGAGTCCCGCATCACGGGGTGCAGGTGCGCGAGCGCCTGCTGGTCGTCCCGCACCAGGAACAGGTGCATGAGCTTGCCATGATCCGGAATGAGCGGCGGGTAGTGACCGTCGATCCAGTCGGAGTCGGTGATGGCGAGCCGCAGGGTGTTGGCGCCTTCCACCGGCGACACCACGGCGCTCACCTGCAACGGGCGGTACAGGCTGCCGCGGTATTCCGCGTCCACTCCGTCCCACCACCACTTGCCGCCGAGGACCGCGATGGCCAGCACGGGGACTGTCGCGAGCCGGATCCACCACGACCGGCGGCGGCGGGCGGCGTCCGGCTCGATGCCCGGGGGGAGCACGCTTTCGCGGACGGCGGCGCCGACGATCGTCAGGGCGCCAACCAGGAGAAATGCACCGAGGGCGAGCAACCCTGCCGCGAGCGGGGTGGCGAACCCGAGACGTCGGGTCGCGACCGAGTTCACCGGGACGATGACGGTCCCCGAGCCGGCGGCGCCACGGACCTCGACCTGGATGCTGTAGGCGCCGCGTTCCATGAGCCAGAGCCGGGCGTTGAACAGGTGCGGATCGCCCGCGACGGACGTGGCGCGGTCCGGCGGCGGCTCCTGGGCGGTGGGGCGGCCGCCGCGCAACGGCAGCACGAGCACCGACTCGACGCCCTCACCGCTGAGGAGGCGAATCGAAATGTCGGCCTGGCCGGGGACCACTCCTGGAGGCCGTACGATGACGCGGATCCGGTACGGACCCGCGTCCCCTTCGAAGAACGTATCGGGGCTGCCGATGTGCGCCGCGGCGAGGAGGGCCACGGCCGCGGCGCAAGTGGTCCCGGTGAGCCGTCTCCCCATGGTCAACGCCGGACACGCGCCATCCACGCGCCCCACCACAGCCCCAAACGGGTCGAGGCGACGCCGATGGCGACCGCGGTCACGACGCCGGCGCCCGTGAGGGGGTCGGTCCTGATCCTCCAGAACTGGTAACGCCACGGGCCGATCGTGTTGTTGTAACTCCAGCGCTGGGTCCCGAACACGAAATTCTCCGCACTCGGGCTGATCAGGAAGCGCGTCACCGTCCACTGGACCACGAGCAGCACCAGGACGAATCCAATTCCCACGAGCGCCGCTCTGCCCCAATCGCTCTCGGGGCCGCGGCGCAGGACGAGGTCGATCACCAGCGCCGGCACGGCGAGCAGGATGGGAAAAGGGGGCGGGACGAAGTGATCCACGGCGTTGTAGATCGGTGCGAGGCGCGGCGTCGCGGGGAACAGCGGCAGGATCCAGAGCATCAGGATGTTCACGGCCATGTAGCTCGCGGCGGCGGTGGTCGCGGGCCAGCGCAGCGTGGACGCACGCGCCGTGGCGGCGAGTAAGAAAGGAAAGGCGCCGGCGCAGATCTTGTAATAGAGCGCGTTGTGCGCGGCATTCGGGAAGCCGACGTACTCGAAGCCTATGATCGCTTCATTCGCCACGAGCAGGCCGGCCGCGTAGGCGAACAACACCCGATAGGCCTCGCGGTGCGGCGCGTCCGTGTCGTCGGCGTGCTGGCGCGCCGCGAGGAGCAGCAGCGCGCCGATCTGGATGCCGGTGAACCCGAGCGCCAGGAGGACGTGCGGGGGAGACAACACCTTCACGTCGAGACCGTAGGCGTTGTGCCACCAGTTGTCGAATGGAGCCGACGCGATCATCGCGATGGCACCCCAGATGCACACCCAGGCCCCGAGCGGCCCCCGGAACCCCCAAAAGCGCACCGCCCGCCCGCGTGCTTCCAGCGTTCCGCCGAATGTCGTCCGAAGCACCAGGGCGCCGCAGGAGACGCCGGCCAGGATGCCGCCCAGGTAGATCGCGAGGTGGGCGGACGTCCAGAACGTGTCCCGGCCGACGGAGCGGTGCCAGGAGATGTCCCAGATCACCCCGACGATCACGCTGGTGGCG
>JBGPIW010000472.1:0-2669 GCA_041485045.1 Gemmatimonadota bacterium
CGCGTAGCGCATGAATCCCAGGTTCCCCGGGTTGTGGCTGTCGGTCGAGAGCACGAAGCGCACCCCCTGGGCTTTCGCCGCCGCTGCCATCGTATCGGGCAGGTCCATCCGCTCGGGGTGGCCGTCGAGCTCGAGCAGGCAACCCGCCTCGGCGGCGGCCCGCGTGATGGCGTCGAAGTCGATCGCGTATGGCTCGCGCTTTCCCACGAGGCGTCCGGTGGGGTGGCCGATCGCGTCCACGAACGGGTGGCGGATCGCCCCCAGCAGGCGCTTGGTGATCTGCGCCTCGCCTTGCGTCATCCCATAGTGAATCGAGGCGACCACGTAATCGGCCTCGGCCAGCACCGCGTCGGGAAGATCCAGTTTGCCGTTCTCCAGGATGTCGAGCTCCACGCTCTTCAACACCGTGAATCCGGCGGCGCGGGCGTTCCAGGCGTCGATCGCTTTCCACTGGACGTGCAGCCGCTTGGCGTCGAGTCCCATCGCCATCGTCACCCGTTTCGAGTGATCGGTGATCGCGCAGTAGGCATAGCCGCGCGCGCGGCACGCGTCGGCCATCGCGTCGAGCGAGCCCTCCCCGTCGCTCTCGGTCGTATGCATCTGGAGGTCGCCGCGGACCTGCTCCAGCGTGACGAGCGTCGGCAGGCGGTGCTCGCGCGCCGCCGCGATTTCGCCCCGCGCCTCGCGCAGCTCCGGCGGGATCCAGTCGAGGTCGAGTTTGGCGTAGACGTCGGCTTCCGTCTTGCCCGCGATGCGTCGCGTGCCGCGGTACAGGCCGTATTCGTTCAACTTGTAGTGACGCTCCTGGGCGATCTGCCGCAGCTCGACGTTGTGCGGCTTGGACCCGGTGAAGTAGAGCAACGCCGCCCCGTAGGCGGCGGGCTCGACCACGCGCAGGTCGACCTGCAGCCCGCCGCGCAGCAGCACAGTGACGCGCGTCTCGCCGCGCGAGATGACTTTCGACACATCCGGGTAGGCGACGAACCGCTCGATCACGCCCGCGGACTGCTCCGCGGTCGCCAGCACGTCGAGGTCGCCGATCGTCTCGCGGCGGCGGCGGTAGCTGCCGGCGACATCGAGGTTCTCGATGCCGCCGCCATCGCGCAGGAACGCCTGCAGGGCCAAGGCGTGCGTTTCGGCATCGGGCAGGAGGAGCCGGCGCTCGACATGCAGCGCCTGGCCCAGCCCGGCGCGGATGTTCTGCTCCATCTTGGGGCCGAAGCCCTTGAGCTTACCGACCTTGCCGGCCGCCAGCGCCTTCTCGAGGTCGGCGGCCGAGCGGACCTTCAGTTTGCCGTATAGCAGCTTGACGCGTTTGGGGCCGAGGCCCGGGATACGCAGCAGGTCGAGCAGTCCGGCGGGGAGCTTGGTGCGGAGCTGGCGGTGCAGCGGCAGGTCACCGGTTTCCACCACCGTGGCGATTTTCTCCGCCAGATCCTCCCCGATCCCCGGGATCTCCGTGAGATCGCCGCCGCGGCGTAGCTCGTCCGCCAGCGGCCGCGGGTAATCGCGGACGATGCGAGCCGCGTTGCGATACGCGCGCACGCGGAACGGGTTCTCGTCCTTGATTTCGAGGAGATCCGCGACCTCGTCGAACAGGCGGGCGATGTCGGGGTTCTGCATGAGGCAAGACGGGACGGGGGACGGGGGACGAGGGACGGGTGTTGGAGGAGGGGGAGGATGGGACTCGTCCCCCGTCCCTCCTCCCCCGTCCCGTCTTTCAGGTTACGGTGATCTCTTTGATCATCCCGTGCATCGCGTGCGGCTTGCCGTCGCCCTTGTCGGGGACGAAGCAGATGAGCACGTATTTCCCGGCCGCAAGCGTGGCGGTGAACGACTCGTGTCCCCCGACGTCGGGCCCGGTGACGCCACCCACGGGTTTGGCGGGAGCTTGTCCCTTCATGCCGCCCTGCACCCACTTGGTGAAGTCGGCCAGCGTCTTCCCCGGGGCGAGCTGGTTCAAGCTGACTTCGTGCACTTGCGGTCCCGCGTTTTCCACGCGGATCGTATGCGCGCCAGCCGTCAGCGGCCCGGTGACCTCGAAGTCATAGTCTTTCTCCGTGATCGTAATGTCCGTCGCCGGCTCGGCGGCCGGGGTCGCGGCGGAAGCGACGACCTCGAAGGGCCGGACCATGCCTTTCATCATGTGTGGTGTGCCGTCGGGGCTCGCGATGAAGCAGATCATCGCGTAGTGGCCGGGAGTGAGCAACGCGGTGGCGTTGCCGCTGTCCCCTGGGACGATCACGCTGACGCCGATGGGGAACGCGAGCCAGGCGGGAACGGGAGCATTGGGCGTCGCCATCATGCTCTGGACGTCGGCCAGGGTCTTGCCGGAATCGAGCCGCATGACGACGACTTGATGGGGCTCTTTGCCCG
Source organism: Gemmatimonadota bacterium (assembly GCA_041485045.1). GTDB lineage: Bacteria > Gemmatimonadota > Gemmatimonadetes > Gemmatimonadales > GWC2-71-9 > DASTHG01. The sequence goes on from JBGPIW010000472.1 coordinate 2,377, forward strand.
CATCGACGAACTGCAGCGTCACGAGACCAGCGGGAATCGAATCGGCCGCGGCGAACGCGAAGTCGGTCGCGGTGATGGAATACACAGTGGCGGCGGTCTGGGCGGCCGGCGGCGCCGGCTTCTTGGCGCAGGCCCCGAGCACGGCGGTGGTGCCGAGCCCCAGGGCGAGCAACGCGCGGGACGACATGCGGTAAACCTCACGGGAAGAGTGGTGGGGGAATTCTACCCCTTCCCGGGCGCTCGGCAAATCGCCTTGCGGCCGCTCGGGGCGCGTGCTACGCTTGCCGCCGCCC
>JBGPIW010000473.1:0-2656 GCA_041485045.1 Gemmatimonadota bacterium
CGGCGCCCAGGTACTGCGCGAGGCGGCCGTCCGCACGGGCGACGTGGTCGGCGACGGTACGACCACCGCCACGCTGCTGGCACACACGATCTTCGCCGAGGGTCTGCGCAACGTGGCCGCGGGAGCGAGCGCCGTCGACTTAAAGCGGGGGCTAGACCGCGGCTTGAAGGTGGCCGTCGAGGCCCTGCGCAAGCTCTCCCGGCCGGTACAGAGTCGTAAGGAAAAAGCCCAGGTGGCCACCATCTCGGCGCACAACGACTCCACGATCGGCGACCTGGTGGCCGATGCGGTGGAAAAGGTCGGCGCCGAAGGCGCCATTACCGTCGAGGAGGCGAAGGGGATCGAGACGGTACTAGAAGTGGTGGGCGGGCTGCAGTTCGACCGCGGTTTCTTGTCGCCGTACTTCATCACCGACCCGGCCAAGATGGAAGCCGTGCTGGAGGATCCGATGCTCCTCCTGTACGAGAAGAGAATCGCCAACATGAAGGACCTGCTCCCGCTGCTCGAGCAGGTCGCGAAGCTGAACCGCTCGCTGCTGATCGTCGCGGAAGACGTGGAGGGCGAAGCACTCGCGACGCTCGTGGTGAACAAGCTGCGGGGCACCCTGGCCTCCGTGGCGGTCAAGGCTCCCGGGTTCGGCGATCGCCGCAAGGCGATGCTCGAGGACATCGCGATCCTGACCAGCGGGCGGCTGTTGGCCGAGGAAGTCGGCGTGAAGCTCGAGCACGTGACACTGGAAGAGCTTGGCAAGGCCAAGCGGATCGTCGTGGACAAGGACAACACCACGATCATCGGCGGCGCCGGCGCCAAGGCGGCGATCGAAGGGCGCTGCCAGGACCTGCGACGCCAGATCGAGCGCGCCACCTCCGACTACGACAAGGAAAAGCTGCAGGAGCGGCTCGCCAAGCTGGCCGGCGGCGTCGCGGTGATCCGAGTGGGCGCGCCATCGGAGACCGAGCTCAAGAGCCGCAAGGAAGCATTCGACGACGCCATCAGCGCGACTAAAGCCGCGGTGGCGGAGGGCGTGGTGCCGGGCGGAGGGTTGGCACTGTTGCGCGCGATCCCGGAGGTCGAGCGGGATGCCGGGACATGCGAGGGAGACGAGCGCACAGGAGTGCTGATCCTGCGGCGCGCACTCGAGACGCCCACGCGCCAGATCGCCGCGAATTCCGGCGTCGATGGCGGTGTGGTGGTGGACCGCATGCGGCAGGGCAGCGGCAACTTCGGCTTCGACGCGGCCCGCGGGACGTATTGCGATCTCGTCGAAGCCGGGATCATCGATCCGACGAAAGTGGTTCGTGTGGCGCTGGAGAATGCCGTCTCGGTCGCGAGCGTGCTGTTGCTTACCGAGGCGACATTGACCGAGCTGCCCGAGCCCAAGCCGACCGCCACACCGGCGGCGGAGGAGTACTGATGGCCGCAACCGTGACGGGCCGCCTGGTGTGGCAGGAGTCTCCGACGCCGCATAATAGCGAGGCGGTGATATTGGCGGTCGTGCTCGATCACGCGCATGCGCGGCTCTTCCTCGTGGACGGGGAGCACGCCGCGGAGCTGCCCTGTCTCGTGTCGCCGCGGATGCGCGGTGGCAAGTTCCACAGCGACCGGCAGGGATCTCCCGGCTGGGGGGAGAGCGGGTTCCAGCGGCGACGCCGCGAAGAAGAACGCCGGCATTACGCTGCTGTCGTGAGGCGTCTGGGAGTGCTGACCCGGGCGCACGGTGCGCAGGGGCTCGTGCTCGGGGGATCCCACGAGGTCGTGGCGGCGCTGCAGCACGCACTGCCGCCGCGGCTGGCGCGGATGGTGGTGGGCACGGCGGCGCTCAATCCGACCGAGCTCACGAGCCCTCAGGTCCTGGAGAGCGTCCGGGCACTGCGCGGTGCGGCCGGTCTGGCCGCACAGGAGGCGCTGGTGAGCGCCGCAGTGGAAGGCTTCGCCGCCACGGGGCGCGCGGTGGACGGGCTCCAGGACGTCCTGCACGCGCTCGGCCGGGATCAGGTGCACGTCTTACTCGTCGGCCGGCCTCGGCCGCAGGCGGGTTATCATTGTGAAACCTCCGGGCGACTCGTCCTCACAAAAGCCGAGGCGCTGGGAGAGTCGGTTCTTCGGGTCGGCGATCTCATCGCCGCCGCCAAAGTGGAGACCGTACGGCTCGGCGGCTCGGTCGCGGAGATCCGCGATCCACGGCAGGCGGCGCGGATCGACGGGGTCGCCGCATTGCTGCGTTACCGCTAGAGCGAGGAGGATTCCATGGCAGTCGCCAAAGTCACCGAGATCAGCGCGTCATCGACGAAAGGGTTCGAGGACGCGATCCAGGCGGGCATCACGCGCGCCAGCAGGACGCTGGAGCACATCCGGGGAGCCTGGGTGAAAGACTTGAAGGTCGTGGCGGAGAACGGTCGGGTGAGCGAATACCGCGTCCGCATGAAGGTCACGTTCGTGCTGAAAGACTGAGCACCGCCGCTCCGTTGATCTGACCCGCGCGCAGCTGCGCCAACGCCTCGTTGGCTTGCTCCAGCGGATAGACCGTCACTTCGGTCCGCACCGGGATCTGTGGTGCCAGGGCGAGGAACGCCTCGCCGTCCTTCCGGGTGAGATTGGCCACCGAGCGCACGACCCGCTCGCCCCACAGGATCTCGTAGGGGAACGCCGGGATGTC
>JBGPIW010000474.1:0-2651 GCA_041485045.1 Gemmatimonadota bacterium
GACAGAACCCCAGGTGAAGACGCTGGTGCGCTATCACGTCGAGGACGGGCTCGCGATCATCGAGCTGGACGACCCACCGGCGAATACCTACACGCATGAGATGATGCGTCAGCTGGATGAGGCCATCCTCCAAGCGCGCTTCGACGACAGCGCACATGTCATCGTGCTGCGCGGCCACGGCGACAAATTCTTCTCGGCCGGCGCCAACATCGCCTACCTGAACAGCATCACACCGCGCTACAAGTATTTCTTCTGCCTCCATGCCAACGAGACGCTGAACCGTCTCGAGCACACTCCGAAACTCACCATCGCGGCCCTGAACGGTCACACGGTGGGCGGCGGGCTCGAGATCGCCATGGCGTGCGACATCCGTCTCGCCCGGGAAAACGCGGGCAAGGTCGGCTTGCCCGAAGTGAATCTTGGCGTGCTGCCCGGGACGGGTGGGACGCAACGGCTGTGCCGCATCGTCGGCAAGTCCAGCGCCATCGAGCTCATGGTGAAGGGAGAAACCTTCTCGTTCGAGCGCGCGAAGGAGATGGGACTCGTCACCGAGGTCTTCCCCGCCGACGGGTACTGGGAGCAAGTGGTCCTGTACGCCAAGCAGTTCTGCCCCCCGCACAAGGCGGCCAAGGCCGTGGGGCTCATCAAGCGCGCGGTGCAGTCGGGCGCCGAGGTGCCGTTCGAGTCCGGGCTCGCGATCGAGCGGGAGCTGCAGCAGCAGCTGTTCCAGAGCGACGACGCGAAGGAAGGCATCGCGGCCTACGTCGGTAAGCGGGTGGCGGAGTTCACAGGCCGGTGAACACCGACCTCTTCATCAACAACGAGTGGCGCCCCGCCGCATCCGGCAAGCGTTTCCCGGTGGAGAATCCGGCCACTGAGGAAGTGATCGCCGAGGTCGCACTGGGCGACGGCGCGGACGTGGACACCGCCGTCGTCGCGGCCCGGACGTGCTTCGAAGCCGACGCCTGGCGCGGGCTCTCGGCGCGTAAGCGGGGCCGGCTGCTGTCGCGGACCGCCGATCTGCTCGAAGCCCGGCTCGACGAGTTCGCCCGGCTCGAGACGGCGCACAACGGCAAGACGCTGTTCGAGTCGAGGATCGAGCTGACGATGACGGTCAACACGCTGCGCTACTACGGCGGGTGGGCCGACAAGATCACGGGTGACACACTGCCCGTCGACGGGCCGTTCTTCTGCTATACGACACGGGAGCCGGTCGGCGTGGTGGGTGCGATCGTGCCCTGGAATTTCCCCCTCAACATCGCCAGCTGGAAGTTCGCCCCCGCGCTCGCCGCGGGGTGCACGGTGATCCTCAAGCCCGCGTCCGAAACCCCGCTGACGGCGCTTGCGATGGCGGAGCTGATCGGTGAAGCCGGCTTCCCACCGGGGGCCTTCAACGTCGTGCCGGGCGGCGGGTCGACGGCCGGGGCGGCGCTGGTGCGCCACCCCGACGTGGACAAGATCTCGTTCACGGGATCGACAGAGATCGGGCGCCAGATCATGCGCATGGCGGCCGACACGAACAAGCGCGTCACCCTCGAGCTCGGGGGAAAGAGCCCGAACATCGTCTTCGCCGACGCCGATATCCCCGCCGCCGTCAAAGGTGCGCAAACCGGAATCTTTTACGGCAAGGGCGAGGTGTGCGCCGCCGGCTCGCGCCTGCTCGTGGAGGAACGCGTCCACGACCAGTTTGTGGAGCAGCTGGCCGCGGGGGCGAAGAAGCTCACGCCCGGCGATCCGCTCGACAAGAACACGCGGATGGGCGCGCTCGTCTCCCGGAAGCAACAGGAAACCGTGTTGTCCTACATCAAGAAGGGCGTGGACGAAGGGGCCTCGCTGGTGGCCGGCGGCCACGCGGTGCGCCCCAACGGCAAAGGCTACTACGTCGAAGCCACCGTGTTCGACGGCGTGCAACCCGAGATGACGATCGCGCGCGAGGAGATCTTCGGCCCCGTCCTGGCCGTGCTGACGTTCAAGGACTTCGACGAGGCGATCCGGCTCGGGAACCGTTCCATGTACGGCCTCGCCGCGGGGATCTGGACCAAGGACGTGCAGAAGGCACATCGGGCGGCGCGCGCCATCCGCGCCGGCACCGTGTGGATCAACAGTTACAACTTCTACGATTCCGGCGCGCCGTTCGGGGGAGTCAAATCGAGCGGCTTCGGGCGCGATCTCGGCAAGGAAGCGCTGGACGGATATCTGGAAACCAAGACGGTGTGGGTGGGGCTGTAGGAGACGTCATGGGTCGAGAAGCGTACCTCTATGCCGCGTTGCGGACGCCCGTCGGCAAGCACGGGGGCGCCCTCGCCGGGGTGCGTCCCGACGATCTGGCCGCCGTCCCGATCAAGGCCGTCGTCGAGCAGTCGCGGATCGATCCACGTACCATCGACGACGTCATTCTGGGTTGCGCCAACCAGTCCGGGGAAGACAACCGCAACGTGGCGCGCATGGCGCTGCTCCTCGCCGGATTGCCGGTCGAGGTGCCGGGACAAACCGTGAACCGCCTGTGTGGCTCGGGGCTGCAGGCCGTGGCGAGCGCGGCGCAGGCGATCAAGGCCGGCGAGGGAGACGCGTTCATCGCGGGAGGCGTGGAGAGCATGACCCGCGCCCCCTACATCATGCTCAAGGCGGCGGAGCCGTGGAGCCGCCGGGCC
>JBGPIW010000475.1:0-2631 GCA_041485045.1 Gemmatimonadota bacterium
ACGTCGCTGCGCTGGCCCACGCCGAGCCGGAACGCCGCTCCCAGAACACCCGGCTCGAGCTGGAGGATGGGCGGGGGGCGGAGGCGGGAGAACGGTCCCAGCCGCTGGATCGCGAGTCCGTGCGCCGCGCCCGCCGCGAGCAAGTCCGGGTTCGACGCCAGCGATGCGGCGATCGTCCGGGCTCGGTCCGCCCAGAGTGTCCGCTTCTTTTGGACGCGCGCCTCGCCCAGCACCTGCGCGCGCACTTCGGCGAGCGGCGGAACGCCCGCGGGGATGAGGGAGTCGAGCCGGAACACGTAATAGGCCACTTCACCCTCGATCACCGGGCTCGTTTCGCCGGCCTTGTGCTCGAACGCCCAGATGCTGACGTCCGGGATTACGTATCGTCCCAACACCATCCGATCGCCGTCCACGAGCTTCGGTGCACGGCCGACGGGAAGGTCCAGACGGCGGGCGATGCTGTCGAGCAGCCACCCACTGTCCCGCTCCGCCACGAGCCGGTCCAGGCTGTCCGCCCGGGATTCCACGGAGTCCCGGTGGGCGCCCACCAGCTCGATCGGGACGAGAATGTGGCGCACGCGTACCGAGTCACCGCGGGCGGAGTCCACCCGGATGAGGTGGAATCCGAAGCTCGACAGCACGGGCCGCGAGATCTGACCGACCGGCAAGCCGCGCAAGCCGGCCAGGAAGAGCGAGTCGTAGCCCGGGTCGGAACGTTTGATCCAGCCAAGATCACCGCCCTGGCGACCGCTGCCCGTATCGGCCGACTCCCGCCGCGCCACCTCCGCGAACTTCGTCTGGCTCGCGGCGGCTTCTTTACGCAAGCTGTCGGCGCGGACCCGCGCCGCCGCCGTATCGGCGGGCTCGGGGCGGCGCGGCTGAGCGACGAAGCTCAACCAGGCAGCGGCCGGACGCTTGAACTCGCGCTTGTGGGCGTCGTAGTAACGCGCCAGCTCCGCGTCGGACGGCGTCGCCTCCGAATCGGAAATCTGCTCCGGGCCGATCGCGAGTAGCGCCACGGTCACCGAATCATGCTGGTCGCGGTAGATACGCCAGAGTTTCGCATCCGGAACGTAGAGATCCGCTGTGATGTACTGATACAGCTTGTCCTGAGGAATCTGCTCGCGGTAGCGGGCCTCGAGTTGCAGCAGGAACTCGGGGTTTGCGCCGCTTTGCAGGAAGCGACGCCACTTGTTCGGATCGAACTGGCCGTTCGTCTGGAATTCGGGAATCGAGTAAGCCTCGGGAGGCGGGGAGGTCATCGCCCGTTCGCGAATCTCGGCGTCGGTCACTGTGATGCCGAGCCGCCGGGTCTCGTGTTCCAGCAACACTGCCCGCACGAGTTGGTCGACGAGCTGATCCTCGACCGCTTTTTCATCCTCCCGGGTCAGATTCGACCCCCCCCGCTGACGGGCCTGCTCCAGGGCACCTTGCAGCGCCGCCTGCCACTGCTGGAGGTGGATGGCTTGGCCGTCGATACGCAGCACCACGTCTCCGCCACTATAACTCCTGCCGGACACGCCCATGCCGACGTCGAAAACAAGCCACCCGATGAAGCTGATGGCCACGATGTACAGAACCCACTTGGTGTTTTCGCGCATGGTGCGCATCATACGGGAACTGCTCCGTTGCACGGGGGTGAGGGGGGATAAGTCTAAGAGCCACAACGAGCAAACTCAAGCGAACGGCGTGGGGCACATAATTTGACAGCGCGGCTGGCCGAGCACTATCTTACACCAATCCCCACAAAGACTTAGACCGTGGCGTACACCAGCGAAATCGAGAAGCTCGAAGCACGCTACCGGGAGAACCCCAAGGGGCGGAACTTCGCGCCGCTGGCTGATGCGTATCGCAAAGCGGGGCTTATAGATAACGCTATCGAGCTGTGCCAGGCCGGGCTACAGCTTCACCCCGACTATGTCAGCGGTCACATCGTTCATGGTCGCTGTCTCGTTGACAAGAAGGACGACACCGGAGCTGTGTCGGTGTTCCAGAAAGTTCTCGAGCTGGACCCGGAAAACATCCTCGCCCTGAAGGTCCTGGCGGAGATCGCCGAGCGCAACGACCACTTCGACCAGGCGTCGGAATGGTTGAACCGTTTGTTGCTGGCGGACCCGATGAACGGCGATGCGGCCGAAGGGTTGTCCCGGGTGCGGGGGAAGGCCGCGGCGCAACCGCCGCCGCCGGCCGTGGAGCCCGTGGCTACGATGCTCATGGAACCCGCTCCCGACGAGCCCCTCCTCGTGGAGCACAGCGATCTCGAGTTGGAGTCAGCCGCCGTTCCGCCGGGGGCCGACACGCCGCCAGGCCAGCCGCGGCTGTCCATCGAATACATGGAAGGGCCGTTCGACACCGGGTTGACGGATGCCACCACGGCCGCGATCGAACGCCCGGAGTTCGATCTGGAGCGCACTTCGGAACCGGCCGCGGATTCGAGCGTGGCCGTCCCACCGCCCGGGGAGCTCGAGACGTATGACACTTTCGACCTGAACCAGATAGTCCCGGAGCCTGTCATTGCCGACGGGATCGAAATCGAGGAACCCCCGGAGCTGACGCCGGATGCCGAAGTACAGATTGAGGGACTCGCACGGACGCAGTACGAAGGCAGCGGCATGTTCAAGGTGGACGATC
>JBGPIW010000476.1:0-2629 GCA_041485045.1 Gemmatimonadota bacterium
TGACGGACGGCGGCACCCTGCGCGCCCTGGTGGTCGGGGCCGCCGGCATCCCGGCCGGCAACTACACCCCGGACTTTCTGCCGCTCTCGATCGGACTGGCGAGCCGGCGGTTCTCCGGGCGCTTCACGCTGGATTTCCAGGCGCATCGGGGATGGTTCCTCAATGGCTCGGCCGCCTACACGTGGCGCACGAAGGTGACACTCGACCGGCCGGCGTACTACACGAATGGCCAGCTCTACTTGAGCGACGAGGTGGCCATGCCAGCCGTGTTCGACTACACGGTGCGCGCCGGATACCAGTACGGACGTCTGAGCATCCCGATCTCGCTGTCGCAGCAACGCACCCTGGGCGGCGGCGACATTCGCCGGCAGGACATGCCGTTCGTCTCGAACCGCATGGATTTCGTGAAGCTAGAAGGGCTGGTGATGTATTCCGTGCCGGCGCCGAGGGAGTTGGGAATCCGCCTCGGCGTGAGCCGGATCGTGAGCGGGCGCAACGTGGGTCAGGCCACGACGCTCACCGGTGGTCTGTTCCACACGTTCCACTTCTAGCCGAGAGGCGCCCGTGCGTCCGTCGCTGCGTCAATCCGTCCTGGCCGTCGCCATGTCGTGCACCGCGGTGCTCTCCGGGTGCGACAACACGATCACGTCCTCGGAGACGTTGCCGCCGCTCCAGGCGATGAGCCTCGACAGCGGCGCCGGCAGTTGGCAGATGATCGTCTTGAGCGGCCCCACGCAGTTCGCGGTCGCCGCTCCGGCGGCGGAGACGTCTGCGGCGTACACGGCCGAGCTGGCCGCCATCAGGACGGCCCAGGCGAACCTCACAGACGCGCAGCGCCGCGTCATCGCGTATTGGAGCGGCGGGGGGGTGCTCCGCTGGAACCAGATCCTGCGGGGGCTGGTGGCGCGCTTCAACCTGCCGCCCGCCCCGCGCCCGGACGGCACGTACCCGGTGCCGGACCCCGAGAACCCGTTCGCCGACCCCCAGTTTCCGTTCGCCAACCCGCCGTACGCCGCGCGAGCGTACAGCTACGTGGCCGTGGCCCAGTTCGAGGCACTCAAGACGGCGTGGTATTGGAAGTATCAGTACCACCGGCCGTCGCCCGCCCGGGTCGACAACGGCATCGCGGCGCTGATGCCGCTCAGCGATCTGCCCGCCTACCCATCCGAGGACGCGGTGCTGTCGGGCGTCACGGTCGAGATGCTGAAGGTCCTGTTCCCCGCGGCGGTCGCGGAGATTACCCAGCGGGCCGCGGAGCAGCGCAATGCCGCCCTGTGGTCAGGCAAGGCAACGGCAAGCGACATCGCCGCTGGCCTGGCGCTCGGAAAGGCCGTCGCCGCGGTGTTCGTGGCTCGCGCGGGCGCTGATGGCATGCGGACCGCCGGCGGCACCCCGGCGCAATGGCGGGGGTTCGCGGACAGCGCCGTGGCGCACGGCGAGATTCCTTGGGTCAGCCAGGAGACGCCGCCCCGCCCGCCGATGCTGCCGAACTACGGCCTGGTGCAATCGTGGCTCATGACGCCGGCGGAAGTCGTGACCGAGCGTCCCCCTGCTCCACCGTCCACCGCGTCCCCCCAGATGCAGCAGGAAGTCGCCGAAGTGAGACAGACCGTCGCGGGCCTCACCGAGACCCAGCGGGCCATCGCCTACAAGTGGAATGACGGCGGAGGGACGTATACGCCGCCGGGCCATTGGAACGACATCACGGCGGAGCGCATTCGCGACGCGCGCATGAGCGAGGTCCGCGCGGCCCGGACCTTTGCCCTGCTCAACATGGCGATGCAGGACGCCGGTGTGGGGTGCTGGGGGGTCAAGTTCTTGTACTTCAACCCCCGCCCGGTGCAGCTCGATGGCAGCATCAAGACGGTGATCGGGCTGCCGAATTTCCCGTCGTACCCCTCGGGCCACTCGACCTTTTCGTCCGCCGCAGCGGTCGTACTGTCCTATGTGTTCCCGGAGGGCGCTGCCGACTTTGAGACCATGAAAGAGGAGGCGAGTATCTCCCGGCTGTACGGCGGGATTCACTATCGGAGCGACATCGAGCGGGGCAAGGAGCACGGGGCCCGCATCGGGGGCTACGCGGTACGGTTTGCCCAGCAGGACGGAGCGAACTGATGGCCAGCACCGCCGCCCTGTCCCCGCCATCCCGACCCCGTGGGGTCCGCGCCTTCTTCGGGAAGCTCAATGGCCCGTGGCACCGGCGGGCGCTGCGGGCGTTCATGATCATCGTCGTCGCCCACTGGGCCGAGCATCTGGTGCAAGCCTATCAGGTGTACGTGCTGGGGTGGCCGCTGCACCAGGCGCGGGGGGTCCTGGGCCAAGCGTTCCCCTGGCTCGTGCACTCCGAGGTGCTGCACTACGGATATGCCCTGATCATGTTGGTCGGCATCTGGACGTTGTTGCCCGGCTTCGTTGGCCGGTCGCGAACGTGGTGGCTCGTGGCGCTCGTGATCCAGTTTTGGCATCACATCGAGCACGCGCTGCTCCAGGGTCAGGCCATCACGGGCCGGAACCTGTTCGGGGCTGCCGCTCCCACGAGCATCCTGCAGCTCGTGATCCCACGGCTCGAGCTGCACCTGTTCTACAACACCGTGGTCTTTATACCGATGGTGGTGGCCATGTACTATCA
>JBGPIW010000477.1:0-2619 GCA_041485045.1 Gemmatimonadota bacterium
CTCGACGATGTTCGAGATGTCTCCCGGCCTGAGGTGGAAGGCCGCATCTTCGAACGCCTTGACCATGGTGCCGCGGCGGAACCATCCCAGCGAGCCGCCGGAGTCCCGCGTCGCGGTATCCGCCGAGAGGCGACGCGCCAGTTCGGCGAAATCGGCGCCGCCGCGCAGCACGACGAGCAGCGACTCGGCCGTCGCCCGCCCGCGGGCGCGTGCCGCGGAGTCGGCCTGCGGCACCATCACGATCTGCCGGAAGGACACATTCGCCGGCCGCCGCTGCGTCTGGCCTTTGTTCTCCTCCCAGTACGCGCGCATCTGCCCATCGCTCGGCTGGATCGGCTTGATCTTCTCCTTTTGACGCAGGTTCTCCAAGAGGCGGGTCCGCAGGATCTCCCGACGCTGATTCTCGCCGAGCCACCGGCGCCATTCTTCGACGCCGCCGAAGGCGGCCAGCCGCAGCTGTTGCTGAAACTCCGTCTCGGATGCGAACCGACCGCGGACGTTGCGCACCGTCTGCTCCACCGCGTCCTGCACTTCCTGCTCCGAGACCTTGACGGTGGTATCGTGCGCGGCCTGCTGCACCAGGAGCTCGGTCTCGATCAGGGAGGTCAGGACCCGGCGCTTCCACGCCGCGCGCCCCACCGAATCCTGTGGGACCGTCTGCCCTGACGCCTGGGCCTGGGCCAGCTCCTCTTCGAGCTGCGAAGCGAGAATCGGCTGCACTCCGACGATCGCGACGATCCGGTCGATGGTCGCCGGACCCTGCGCCTGGGCGGCCGTCGTCGCGGCTCCTCCGATCGCGAGAGCGAGACCCCACCCCAGGCTGCGTCGCATCATTGCAGCACTCGATGCGCGGGCGCCTTGCGCAGCACCGAGTCCGGAATCGGCGGCACTGGTGGCGGTCCCGGAGCGGGTCGGACGCCGCCCCCCGGATTCCCGGCGCTGGGCGGCCGCAACGAGTCGGCGCTGGCGCGCAGCGCCGAGGCACGCTCCGATGCCCGCTGCACGCCGGAGGCGTCGATCGACCAGGTGCCCCGTTCCCGCAGCCATTGGGCCAGGAGTGGCGGCACCGGATAGAACTGCGCCTGCCCGCTCACCAGGCGTTCGAAGTAATCGTTCACCCGCGCCATCATGAAGCGTTCACGGCCTTCTTTCGTCGTTGCCGAATCGTGCAGCATCGCCGGAGTGAAGCGCAGCAGCGAGCCTAGAATCGCGAGACTGGAATCGAACTCCGTCCGCACCTCGACCCATTCCGAGTCGGTGAGCTGCACCTTGGCGGATTCCGCCTGCTGCAGTGCGATATCTCGCTCCACCAGGCGCTCCACCAGCTGCGCAATTTGGGAATCGGTCGCCATGGGCATCGCCTGGGCGTAGCGCGGATTGATCGCATACAGCCAGCGCACGAGGTCCTTCAGCTTGAAATCGCCGCCGCGATAGCTCGCCAGCCGATGATTGCTCCGGCTCGCCGCGTCGAGGTCCTGCATGCCGCTGCGCACTGCATCGCCGACGCCTCCGGCGATGTGGATCTGCCGCTGGCTCGAGAGGCCGGCCATGTAGGCGGAATCGAATCGCAGCATGATCGACAGCCGGGCGCCGTCGGCGAAACTATCGCGCACCTCGGCCAGCGGGGGACGGCGGATGATGTGAAATCCGACCGGGGATCGGACGACACCCGACATCGAACCCGGGGCAAGCTGCCACGCGGCATCCTCGAACTGCGGGAGGAAGCGGCCGCGCGGGGTCACGCCCAGATAGCCGCCCGCGTTCTTCGAACCCGGATCCTCAGAGCTCCGCTGCGCCACTGCCGCGAAGTTGCTGCCGCCCGACGCCACAAGGCTGCGCCACAACGCGTTGGCCTGCGTCTGCTTCTGTTGCACCACCGGCGGCGCGGCGCTTTGCGGAACTGTGATCAGCACATGCTGGAACGCCCGCAGATTCCCGGCGGCGTACAACGAGTCGATCTGCTGGTCGCTCGGGTCCTGGCTCGCGCTCACGCGATCGTGGAAATGGGAGAATTTCAGCTGGGACACCACCGGCCACATCGCCCGGGCGACCAGCGCCGTATCGCGGAAGGACTGACCGTCGGCCATCGCCACGGCGAACAGGGTGAAGTCCACGTACGTGCTGGCCAGTTGGTTCAGGTTGGACGGCTGCAGCGGCAACCCCTTGGCGCGCGAGGCCATCTCCGCGAGGCGCTCCACGCTGAGCGTCTGCCCCGCCGCGCGCGCCGCTTCCTCGGGGTGCGCGGTGAACGCGTCCCGTAGCACCGAGCATCCGGTCAGCGCGAGTCCCATCGCCACGAACGCCAATCGACGCATGCCGTCACTCCAATCCAGGTCAGAGATCGGCGGAAACCGCCGTGAGGGCCCGCACCAGCCCGGGACCGATCGCCTCGCCCCCCAGGCGGCGCAGCCGCAACGAGAGCGGAACGGCCCGCCGCACGTCGGCCGCGAACTGCACCGCGTCCAGCGCCGCGGTGAGACCCGCCATGCGCGGGCGCGCGTCCCGCCGAAAAGTGAGCCGCGCCTCGTCGCCCCGCACCAGGATCGTTTCCAATCCCGCCCGGGCGCCGAGCGCGCGGAGTTCCGTCACGAGCAAGAGACGCTCCGCTTCCGGAGGCAA
>JBGPIW010000478.1:0-2615 GCA_041485045.1 Gemmatimonadota bacterium
CCAGCAGCTGCAACGGATTGGCGAGCTCTCCACCGGGGTGCTTGAGTCCGTACGGCGCGTTCACCTGCCCCGGGGCCGTGCCGAGGAACAGCCGCAGCCGCGCCCGGCAGCGGCCGCGCGCCGACACTACCCACACCATCGTTCCGTCGCCCAGTCCCAGCGCCGCCGCCGTGGTGGGATGCACTTCGATCCACGGCAGCCAGTGCACATCGAGCGTGAGGCTGGGTTGTTCCGCCAGCCACGGCTCGAGGTGGATCGTTCCCGAGCTGAGGGTGGACACGCGGTAGGGAATGAGCCGCAACGGGAACTGGGCGGTCCCGATCGCGGTGGGCGTGGTGGATGCCCGTAGCGCGGCATACGGCTGCCGGCCCTTCCCCTCGGCCTGCAACGCGCGCAGCAGCATCTCCGGCATGAGCTCGATGCGGCCGCTCGCGGTGCGGGCCAGCCGGGCGGGATCGGTCCCGTCGTACAGCTGATCGGTCCACCCGCCCTGCTCGACGATCGCCTTCCAGAAGGCGTCGAAGTCCGGTTGTTCGGCGAGCCACCACCCCCGCTCCTCCATCTGGCGGTAGTGGGTGCGCTCGAACATGTCTCCCAGCGTCATGCCGCGCCCGGCCGCGAACAACCCCCGGGCGCGGGCCTGGAGCAGCGTCGGCATATCCGCGTAGGGGAGGCTCGGCGCGATGCTGCCGCCGAGCGCCCGGGACAAGGCCAGCAGCGCGTCGGCCGTGGCCAGCGTCTTGTCGGGCGGCACGACCAGCGGCTGCGCCAGTCCCCATACCTGATACGGATAAGAGGAAGGAGTGGGCGCGTCCTGCCAGCGCTCGTAGGGCAGCAGGTCGGGCAGCACCAGGTCCGCGAAGCGCGTCGTCTCGTCGAGGAACGGAGAGAAGCTCACCACGAACGGAATCCGCTCGAGCGCGGCGCGCCAGTCGTCGGGGCGAGCGGCGGAAGCCAGCGGGTTGCTGTAGTACAGCAGCAGGGCCTCGATCGGCCCGCCACCGGCGCCTGCGGCGGCGGCGAACTGCCGCGCCGGATCGCCCATCCCGAACGGGACCGCGGCGTGCGCCACCGGCGGCCGCGCGAGACCGGCCCGGGCGACGGCGTCGAGCCGCGGCGCGGCGAGCGGCGCAAGCGGGGGATCGTCGCCGAACAGCACGCCGCCCGGCCGGCTGATGTTCCCCATGAGCACGTTCAAGCTGTGTACCGCCAACCCGCTCAACAGGCCGTCGGGCGCGTGCAGCACGTCGCTGCCGCATACGGCCACCGCGCCGGGACCAGCCGCGAAGGCCCGGGCGAGCGCCACGATCCGCTCCACCGGGACCCCGGTGATCGCCGACACCTCTTCGGTCCGGTAGTTGCGCAGCACGAGTGAGCGGTAGCCGGCGCGCGGGCGGCCCGCTGCATCCACGTCGTCCTCGAACCCCGTCACACGCCGGGCCACGAAGTCGGCGTTGAACGTCTGCTCCTTGATCAGCACGTAGGCGAGGCCCAGCGCCAGCACGCCATGCGTTCCGGGCGGTATGCCGACCCACTCGTGCGCGCGGGCCGCCGTGCGCGAGAAGCGGGTGTCCACCTGCACGAAATGGCCGTGGCGGGACTGTTTGGCGGCCGAGCCGCCGAACGCGACAAACGCCTGCACCGGCGACCACCACGACTCGAACAGCGGGGCGCCGAAGGACAGCACGAGCCGGGCGGCCTCGAGATCGTAGCCCGGCCGGCGCGGGATGCCGTGCATGAGAGCCATCACCGCGTCCATGCCGTCGGGGTACTCATCGGTCACGTAGTTGGGCGAACCGAACACGCGCAGGAAGTGGCGCCACAGGTCGTCCATCGTCCCCGCGCAGTAGCCCGCCACCACCGCGAGCCGTTCCGGCCGGCCCGCCGTGCGCAACGCCCCGAGGCGCTGGGCGAGCAGCGCCACGGCTTCCTGCGATGAAATGCCGCGCCACTCCCCCGCACCGCGCGCGCCCGCCCGGACCACCGGGGCCGCGATGCGTTGCGGGTGATAGAGCACTTGTACTCCGCCGACGCCGCGCGGGCAGAGTCCTCCCTGACTCATCGGGTGTAGTGGATTGCCGTTGATGCGGACCAGCTGCCCGTCCACGGTGCGGCCGCGGATGCCGCAGCGCGCCGGGCACACGAGGCACACGGAGCTCTTTCGCTCCTCGATCCCGGGCGCCCAGCCTTCTTGTTCCTGCGGGGAGCTCCACTGGTAGTCTCTTAGCTGGCAGGACGCGGCCGCTGCGGCTGCTCCGGCTGTCCACAGGAACTCGCGACGATTCGGGGTCACGGGCGCTCGCTAGCGGTGGCAGGCGACACAATCGACCGACTGCCCTTTGTCCTGGTGACAGCCGAGGCACACGCGCATGCGGATCGTGACGAGCGGTCGCGCAGGCGGGCGCTCGGTTTCGGCGATCATGCCATGGCAGTCCTGGCAGGGGAGCTTCGCGATCCCCACATGCCGGCGGTGGGTGAAGTACACGTAGGGCGGAAGGTGGAAGAGCTTGTTGAAGCGGAGCGGGTCGCCCCGGGCGAGCAGGACCGTCAGGCGCGCGGCCTCAGGCGAGGTACCCTGAGGAACCTGGTGGCACATCACGCACGTCCGCGCGCTC
>JBGPIW010000479.1:0-2611 GCA_041485045.1 Gemmatimonadota bacterium
ATCCGCTGGTGACCGAGCCGTCGATGCGGAGCTATCACCTGCTGCCCGCCGTGCGGGGCGATCTGCTCGCCAAGCTCGGCCGTTTCGACGAGGCCCGGGCGGAGCTCGAGCGCGCCGCAGCGCTCACGCGCAACGCGCGCGAGCGCGCCCTGCTCCTCGAGCGTGCCGCCGCCACCCGGATTTGACCGCAGGAATCGGAGTGTGCCCGCCCCATGCCGGGGTTAGCGTGCACCGCATGCACAACGACCAGCGAACCGAGACTCCGCCCGCGGTGGACGAGCGCGTGGACGAAATCGCCTGGGCGGCGGTTTCGGCCGAGCTCGACCGGTCGGGCTGGGCGATGCTCGGGGGCGTCCTGTCCTCGGAGGAATGCGGGGCGCTCGCCGCGTCCTACGACGAGGAGGCGCTGTTCCGCAGCCGCGTCGTCATGGCCCGCCACGGGTTCGGGCAAGGCGAATACAAGTACTTCCTATCCGGAGCCGGGTGCGTTCGGGACGCCAGGATACGCTCGGCATCGTCTTTCACGACGCCCGGTGACCATTCGTGAATAGAGCGCAACTGCTCGAGCGCCTCCACAAGGCCTGGACGTCGTTCACAGCGTCCTATGCCGGTTTGTCGGAATCCCAGATGCTGGAGCCGGGAGTCACGGGCGCGTGGTCAGTGCGCGACCTCATCGCCCACGTGACCTGGTGGGAGGGAGAGGCGTTGACGCATCTCCCCGAAATCCTCAGCGGTCGGACGCCCCCGCGGTACTCGGTCACCTACGGCGGCATCCCCGCCTTCAATGCGCTGATGACCGAGCGGAAGAAAGGCCTGTCCCTGGCCGACGTCTTGCGGGAGCAGGACGAGACACACCGCCGCCTGATCGCCCAGGTCGAGGGTGTGGCCGAGGATCAGATCACCACAGACACGCGGTGGCGTCACCGCCTGCGGCTCGATACGTACGGCCACTACCCGAAGCACGCGGCGGCGATCCGGAAGTGGCGCGGGGGCCGCTGACTACTCCGCCCGCAGGGTGGCCACCGGGTCGACCCGTGCCGCGCGCCAGGCAGGCACACCGCTCGCGACCAGCGCCACCCCGGCCAACAGGGCGATCACGCCGGCATAGGTGACCGGGTCGAGGCGCGAGACCCCGAACAGCATCGCGACGATCGTCTGGGTCGCGGCGAGCGCCCCCGCCACACCGATCACCACGCCGAGACCGGTGAGCGTCATCCCCTGTCGGACCACCAGCACGAGGATATCCTGACGCGACGCGCCCAGGGCCGCCCGCACGCCGATCTCGCGCGTGCGCTCGGCCACGCTGCCGGCGAGCACGCCGTAGATGCCGGCCGCCGCGAGCACCACGGCCGCGAGGGCGAACGTCTCGAACAGGATCAGGGCGAACCGCCGCTCGGCCGCCGAAGCGAGGAGCAGGTGGTCCATCGTGGCGACGCGCAGTACCGGCTGGTCCTTGTCGACCGACCACACGGCTTCACGCACGGCTGCCGCCAGCGCGGCCGCATCGCCCCGCGTGCGGACCACGAGCGACATCGCGCGATCGGCAAAGGGCCACTGCGTGGCCGGAATGTAGACCGCGTCCGATTCGTTCAGCGCCAGCGACATCTGCTTCACGTCCCCAACGACTCCCACGATGGTGTAGGGCCCGGCCGGGCCGATCCGCAATCGTTGCCCGATGGGGTTTCCGCCACGGAACCTGCCCTCCGCCAACGACTCGCTGATCAGCGCGACGAGCGTGCCAGCGCCGCCGTCGTGCTCGTCGAGGAGGCGGCCACGCCGGAGCGGGATGTGCAGCGTCGGGGTGTAGTCCGCGCTCACGGCATACCGAAAGACGCCGTACGTCTCGGCGGGCTGAGTCGGGGTCGCCTCGAACGCCGCACCGTACTCGTCGCGGTCGCCGCTCAGGGGCAATTGACTCGTGAGGGCCGCAGCGGTGACGCCGGGCACGCGCCGGACCGACTCGAGCGCGCGGTCGAAGAACCGAAACGCGCTGGAATCCTGGTCGAACCGGTGGCCGACCGTCTGCACCTGCATGGTGAGCAGCCTCGCCGAGTCGAAGCCTACGGGGACTTCGAACAGCCGCTGGAGGCTCCGCAGCAGCAAACCCGAGCTCACCAGCAGCACGAGTGCGAGCGCGACCTCCGCGACGACGAGCGCGTTGCGCGTGCGCCGGTGACCGCCGGCGGTCCGGCGCGTGCCCCGTTGGATCTCCTGGTGCATATCGCTGCGCGCCGCCTGCAACGCGGGGATCAACCCGAAGGCCAGCCCGATCAGCGTGGTGACACCCAACGCGAAGGCGAACATGGCGGCATTGACCTGGATCGCGCCGACCCGGGGCAGGCCCGGGGGGATGAGGGCCACGAGGGCGCGGACGCCGAGCATCGCCACCGCGACGCCGACCACGCCGCCCAATGCGGCGAGGGCCAGGCTTTCCGTCAGGAGCTGGCGGATCAGCCGATGGTGACCGGCGCCGAGGGCCGCGCGGAGCGCGAACTCGCCGCGCCGCTGCACGCCGCGGGCGAGGAGCAGGTTCGTCACATTCACGCAGGCGATCGCGAGCACCAGCATTACCGCGCCGAGGATGGCCAGGAGCGCCGGCCTGACGCTGCGG
>JBGPIW010000480.1:0-2603 GCA_041485045.1 Gemmatimonadota bacterium
CAGGACGGGTTCTTCTTCATGATGCTCGATCAGCCGATCGAGTGGGGGCCGGGGGTCGATAAGGAGGCCGTGCTGGACTACGTCTTCTCCCATCAGCGCATGACCAAGGTCAATCCGGCGATGGTGCAACAATTCCGGGCCACGGCAGCGGAGCTGATCGGTCTGACGCCGAGTGAGTTCTTCCGGCACGACCTCGCGGCCGGCCGCCGTGGCTGGCGGGCGCTGTTCGACGCCGGTCACACGCACAGCATCACCAATGAGCGGCGACTCGACGGCTCGCCGATGTGGGTCGAAGGCGACTACATGTGTTTCTACGATGCCGCCGGTCGGATCACCGGGCACTTCGGCATCCAGCGGGACGTCACCGACCGCACGCTCGCCGCGCAGGAATTGGAACAGTCTCGCACCGAGTTGCGGGCCCTCGCGGCGCGGATCCAGACGACGCGTGAGGAGGAGCGGACCCGCATCGCGCGAGAGATTCATGATGAATTGGGCCAGGCGCTCACTGCGCTGAAGCTCGACCTCGCCTGGATCGAGACCAAGCAGCCCCGGCGCAATTCCGGGGCATTCCGCCTGACCGATCTGTCGATCACCACCCGCATCGACGAAACGATGGAGGTCGTGCGCCGGATCGCCAGCGAGCTGCGTCCCAGCGTGCTCGACCAGCTCGGCCTGGAAGCCGCCGTCGAGTACCTGGTGCAGGAGGCGGGCAAGCGAACCGGCATCGCGGTCACCCTCCAGGCGGAGGAGTTCCCCAAGCTCCCCGACGAGGCGGCGAGCCACGCCTTCCGGATCATCCAGGAGGCGCTGACCAACGTCACCCGGCATTCCCAGGCCACTCGGGTGGACGTGAGGGTGCGCCGCCAGGGGGCGGCCATCACTCTCGGAGTCGAGGACAACGGGGTCGGGTTCGCACCGCAGGCGCTGAGCGGGCTTCGGTCCCTGGGGTTGGTGGGCATGCGGGAGCGGGCGTTGGCCTGCGGGGGATCCTTGACGATCCGCAGCAACCCGGGCGAGGGCACCGCGATCGTCGTCACGATTCCGGTGGCCGCACCGTGAGCCGATCGAGCGCGATTCGGATCTTCATCGCCGACGACCATCCGATCGTCCGGCAGGGACTGCGCCGCATCGTGGAGGCGGACGTGGGGATGGCGCTGTCGGGTGAGGCGGGCGACGCCGCGGCCCTGCTGGGCGCGCTCGAGGCGACGGTCACCGATGTGGTGCTGCTCGACGTGTCGATGCCGGGCGCCCCGTTTCTCGATACCCTGCGCGACCTGCGCGCGCGCCACCCGAGCATCCGGGTCCTGGTGTTGAGCGTTCACCCCGAAGACCAATGGGCGGTGCGGGCGCTCCGGGCCGGGGCCTCGGGCTATCTCACCAAAGACCATTCGCCGGATCAACTGTTGGAAGCCATCCGCCGGGTCTATCGCGGCGGGAAGTACGTCAGTCCGACGCTGGCGGAGCAGCTGGCCAAGCACCTCGATGGCGGCGGGGGGCGCGCCCCCCACGAGCTCTTGTCCGACCGCGAGTTCGAGGTCATGCGCCGGCTCGGCAGCGGCCTCACCGTCTCGCAGATCGCCGGCGAGCTGGCCCTCTCGGCCAAGACGGTGAGCACCTACCGCACTCGGATTCTGCAGAAGATGGCGGTCGCCACCAACGCCGACCTGGTCCGCTACGCCGCCAAGTATGGGCTGATTGCCTGACGAGACCACGTCGAGCTATACTCACCACTCATCCCGCTCGGCAGCCATCCAGATATGCACCGGACCCAACGATTCCTCTGCTTCGCGTTCCTCGCCGCGTGTAGCGGGAGCAAGTCCGCCGACCACCCGGCCGCCGACACCGCGTTGATGGTCAGCGCGGTTCCCCCTGCCGGCCCGAAAGACGCCACCCTGCGCCTCACCATCACCAACGATCCCAAGCTGTACGCGGACGGGCACGCCGCGACGTTCCGCGATCTCGATTCGCTGCTCACTGCGATCCGAGCGGACACGGGCGAGGTGTGGCTGTACCGCGAGGCGAGCGATCCGCACCTCGCCGGCCAGCAGGACTCCCTCGTCGACTCGGTGCTGGGGGCGATCACGCGCCACGACCTCACGGTGCGGCTGTCGCGCTGGCCCGACTTCTCGGATCTCCACCGCCGTTCGGCGCGACCGGACCGCCCCTGAGGCCAGGACCCGAGACAGAGTGGATGGAGCGTGCCGCGCAATTGACCTACGAACGCTGGGAAGGACGACGCCCATGAATCGAAGTCCGCTGTCTCCGCGCGCCGTCGGGCTGGTGGCGGCCATCGCCATTCTGGCGGGTACCGCCGTGGCCGGCGCGCAGGCCAGTCCCGCGCCGGTGGCCCGGGTCCGGGCCGATACCGGCTTCGCGCGCTACACCTCCGCCGACGTGCAATTCATGTCGGGCATGATCCACCATCACGCGCAGGCGGTGCTGATGGCCGGCTGGGCGCCGACGCACGGCGCCAACCCGTCGGTGCGCACCCTGTGCGAGCGGATCGTCGTCGCGCAGCGCGACGAGATCGCCCTGATGCAGCGCTGGCTGCGCGACCGGCACGAGACCGTGCCCGATGTCGATGCCACGCACGACGTGATGCC
>JBGPIW010000481.1:0-2603 GCA_041485045.1 Gemmatimonadota bacterium
CACCGTGACGGGTTCCGACCCAGAGGCTCCCTTCCCGATCTTCGAGCAGTGCGGTGATCGCATCATCCGACAGGCCGTCTGTGGCTGCGAACACTTGGAACCGGCCACCGACGAGGCGGGCCAGCCCGCCGCCGTCCGCGCCGATCCAGAGCTGGCCGTTCCGGGTCTCGAGAATAGCCGTGACCCCGCCCTCGGGAAGACCGTCGGCTGCCGTGAAGCGTTCGAGCCGTCCTGCGGTGGCGTGATAGAGCGCGTTCGGAGTGCCGAACCACAGGGTCCCTGCGCGGTCCCGGTACAGCGTCCAGACCGGCCCCGGAATCCGTCCGCCCGGCGGCTGCCACGGCACGAGAGCGCCGTTCCGCCAAGCTTCGAGACCATTCGCGGTCCCGATCAAGAGCGTACCGCCGTCGTCTTCCGCCAGGCTGTAGACCGACGCATTCGTTCCGGGAACCTGGTGGAATTGCCCGTCCTGGAATCGCATGAGCCCCTTAGTCTGTGCTGCCCAAACCCCGCCGGTGCGATCCTCATACAGGGAATTCACAAAGGAGCCGGATGCTCCCGCGAGCAGAACCGGTTTGCCCGCGCTCAAACGGATCACCCCACCCACCCAGGTGCCCGCCCACACGTTGTCCGCCCGGTCCACCACGAGGGCGCTCACGTAGTTATCGACAAGTCCGCTGGTGTTCGCCGAGTTGTAGGTCGTGAAGGTCACGCCGTCGAACCGGACCAGGCCGGCCTCGGTTCCCAACCAGAGGTATCCATCGCGCCCTTGGGCGATCGCGAACACGCTGTTTTGCGGGAGTCCTTGGTCGATCTGCCAGACGTCATGGACGTACTGGCTGATGGGCTTTCGCGGATCGAGACCGGGGGCCGCGGTCTGCGCTCGGGGAGCGGAGGCGAAGCCGAGGAGAAGCGCGCACCCCACACCGGCGGCGCGGTTGATGGCGGCGTGGCTCTGGTCCATCACGCCGTCCAAGCTGCGACCTGAGGCGGCTACTGACAAGAAGACTTCCGCCTACAGGCTGTTATGCTTTGCCGCCATGGCCGATCCCTACGCCGCGCTCCGGGTCCCCGATTTCCGCCGCTTCATCGGATTCCTCGCGACGCAGACCCTGGCGACGATGATGCAGGGGGTCGCCGTGGGGTGGCAGCTGTACCAGGTCACGCACGACCCGCTGGCGCTGGGGATCGTCGGGCTCGCCGAGGCGCTGCCGTTCATCGCGTTCGCCCTCCCGGCCGGGCACCGCGCCGACCGGGTGGACCGCCGGCGTCTCTCGCTCGCCGCGCTCACGGTGCTCGTGGCGTGCAGCGTCACACTGCTCGGGCTCACCGTGCTCGGCAAGGTGCGGGCCGACACCGCCGTGATCGTCTACGGGGTGATCTTCGTCAGCGGCATCGCGCGGAGTTACCTGCAGCCGACCCGCACGGCGCTCTCCGCCGATCTCGTGCCGCGCGAGCTGTTCGCCAACTCCATCACCTGGCGCAGCGTCACCTGGCAATCGGCCGCGGTGGCGGGGCCCGCCGCCGGCGGGCTGTTGCTCGCCCTCGGCGGACCGGCGCTGGCCTACGGCGCAGCGGCGCTGCTGCTCGCGGCCGCATGGGCCGCGCTGTTCCGAGTGGGGCCGCATCCGCACCCACCCGCTGCCCCGGACGGCACAGGACTGGCCGGACTGCTGGACGGCGTGCGGTTCGTGCTCACGCAGCCGGTGTTGTTGGGGGCACAGACGCTGGATCTCTTCTCGGTCCTCTTCGCGGGGGCCGAAGCGCTGCTGCCGCTGTTCGCGGCGGACATCCTCCACGTCGGTGCCGCGGGACTCGGGCTGCTGCGGGCCGCACCGGCCGCCGGGTCGGTGCTGATGTCGTTGTATCAGTCGTACCGACCGCTGCAGGGGCGCATGGGCCGGATCCTGCTGACGTCCGTCGCCCTCTACGGTCTCTGTATCAGCGGATTCGGCCTCTCCC
This sequence comes from Gemmatimonadota bacterium, assembly GCA_041485045.1. Taxonomy (GTDB): domain Bacteria; phylum Gemmatimonadota; class Gemmatimonadetes; order Gemmatimonadales; family GWC2-71-9; genus DASTHG01. Next base: position 1,963 of record JBGPIW010000481.1, read on the forward strand.
GCAGCTTCCCGCTCTCGGTGGCCCTGTTGCTCGTCTCCGGGATCTTCGACAACGTCAGCGTGGTGCTGCGCTCGACGTTGCTCCAGACGCTCACGCCGCGGCACCTGCTGGGCCGGGTGGCGGGAGTGAACGCGATTTTCATCGGCTCCTCGAACGAGATCGGCGCGTTCGAGTCGGGGGTCGCGGCGCGGATGATCGGGGCCGTGCCCGCAGTGCTGCTCGGTGGGTTCGTCCCGATCGTGGTGGTGGCGCTCATCGCCTGGCGTGTGCCGGAGCTGCGCCGGCTGGAGCGGGTCGCATGAACGCCGCCGCAACCGGGGCTTCGGACCTTATTGCGCCGCCGCCGCAGCGCTCGCCTCCCATTGCTCGCGCGTCAACAGCGCAATCGGCTCGAGGTGCTTCCCCGTCAGGGCTGGGTTGAGCCGGCCCAGCACCCTGGCCACCCACGCATCAAACTCACGCGCGACGTCGGCCAGCTCGCGCGCCAGCGCGTCCGAGCGATCGACCTGGGTCTGGGAGGGCCGGCCATCATAGAAGACCACGCTGCCGTAAAGGTCGGCGAGGTTCTCGCGCAGTCGCTCCTCGCCCGTGATCATGCCGCCTTCCTTCGTCGCGACGATCTTCTTCCGCAACGAATCGAC
>JBGPIW010000482.1:0-2602 GCA_041485045.1 Gemmatimonadota bacterium
GGCATGCAGGTGCTGATGCTCGAGGCAGGGAAGAAGATCGACATCAACCAAGAACTGCGCTCGATGGAGTGGCCGTACGATCATCCGCGCCGCGGCGAATTCCCGCCCGGCAACCACGCGATCCGGTTCAACGAGTACACCGTCAGACAACCTCCGTATGCCAAGGGGTCGGCGTTCAAACACGTGTTTTCCTACGTCGGCGGCTGGGGCGGCTCAGACTACGTCAAGAACATCCTGGTGGACGAGAAGGACCACCCGTACACCGGCTCCCGGTACGCCTGGGTTCGCGCGCGCCTGCTCGGCGGCAAGACGAACATCTGGGGCCGTCTCGCGTTGCGCCTCTCCGATTACGACTTCAAGGGTAAATCCCACGACGGCTATGGCGAAGATTGGCCGATTTCGTATTCCGATATCGAACCGTATTACGACAAAGTAGACCTCTACTTGGGCATTTCCGGCCACAAGGAAAACCTGCGCCATCTGCCCGACAGCCTGTTCCAGCGACCCAACAAGCTCACGGCCGCCGAGGTCATGCTGCGCAAGAGTTTCGCCCAGATGGGGCGCGTGGTAACGCCCTATCGCGCCGGCGTCACCACGGACGGCGTGAAGAACAAGTATCGCAGCAAATGTTTCGGACGCGGCGCCTGCGGCCGCCGTCCGGGCGGGTGCGACATCCACGCCGCGTTCGATTCGCCGACCGGGCTCATCTATCCCGCGATGGACACCGGGAACCTGACCCTGCGCACCAACTCGATCGCGCACGAAGTCCTGGTCGATCCGAATACCGGCAAAGCCCGCGGGGTCTCCTTTGTCGACAGCCAGAATCGCCGGACCTACGAGGCGAAGGCCAAGGTTGTCATCCTGGCGGCGTCTACGCTGGAGAGCGCCAGACTGTTGCTGCTATCGAAATCACGGCAATACCCCAACGGCATCGGGAACTCGAGCGGCCACGTCGGCCACAACTTCTGCGAGCACGTCATGGGACCGGGCGTGACGGGCATGGTCAAGGAGCTGGTCGGCAGGCCGCCGACGCTGGATGACGGAAAGCCGGGCGGCTTTTACGTGCCGCGGTTCCGCAATCTCGAGGACAAGCAGCCGGGCTTCGTCCGCGGCTATGGGTTCGAGGGCGGGAGCGGCTTCTCGATCTTTCCCGATGGCGCGTGGGACACGCCGGGATTCGGCGGTCAATTCAAGAAATCGGTGCGCGAGCACGCGGGAGCCTTCATCAGTATGGGCGGATTCGGCGAGGTCCTCGCCCGCTACGAGAATTACATGGACCTGGACCCCGACACGAAGGACCGCTGGGACATCCCGGTGCTGCGCTTCCACTACCAGTTCGGCGACAACGAAAAGAAGATGTGCGAGGACATGGCGACGACTGCCCGCGAGATGTTCGAGCAGGCCGGCATCGAGGTCGTCGGCGTGGACAAGGACATTCTCACCGAAGGCTGGTCCATCCACGAGCTCGGCACGGCGCGCATGGGGACCGATCCCAAGACGTCGGTGCTGAATCAGTTCCAGCAGTCGCACGACGTGCGCAATCTCTTCGTGGTGGATGGCTCGAGTCACGTCAGCGCGTCGTGTCAGAATCCCACCTGGACGATCATGGCGCTGGCGTGGCGCTCGTGCGAACACCTGGCCGACGAATTCAAGCGGGGGAACCTATGACGCTCACGCGACGCGAAATGCTCCAGGCGACGGCGGCGGGGGCGGCGGCCATGGCGCTGCCGTCAGTACATGTCCCGCTTCCCGCAGGCACGCCGCTTTTTTTCACGGCCGCGGAGTTTGCGGTGGTCGATGAGCTGAGCGACATGATCATTCCGACGGACCAGCAGTCGGGCGGCGCGCGCGCTGCGGGCGTGGCCGCCTACATCGACGCGCGACTCGCCGAATCGTTCGAGCCCGAGCCGCCGGCGAGCTGGCGGGCGGGCCTCAAGGCGGTCGAGGATCTGTCACATGAGCTCACTGGCAAGGCGTTCATGGAGTCCACCGCCGAGCAACGGCTGGCGGTGCTCACCAAGATGGCCGCGGGTGAGTCCGACCCGAAGACGCCGGCCGAGCAGTTCTTCAAAGAGATCAAAGGCTCGACGATCCGCGCGTACTACACGTCCAAGATCGGCATCCACGACGACCAGCAATACAAAGGGAACGTCTACCAGCCGGGGGAGTTCGCGGGGTTCGATCCGACGTGAGGCTTGGCACGTCCTTTTCAAGAATAGTCTTTTCGGCCCTGATCCTCGCGGCGCCACCCGTGGCGTCGCAGGGCGCGCCCGCTCCAATCCAGCGCGCTCACGCCTTGCCGCGCAGCACTCCCGAGCGACAGGGAATCTCCTCGGCCGCCATCCTCGCGTTCGTGGAGCAGGCCGATACAACGATCGACGCGATGCACAGCTTCATGCTGGTGCGGCACGGGCGGGTCGTCGCCGAAGGGTGGTGGAGCCCGTACGACGCGGAAACGCCGCACATGCTGTACTCGCTGAGCAAGAGCTTCACCGCCACCGCCGTCGGGCTGGCGATCGCTGACGGCAAGCTCAGCCTCGATGACCTGGTCCTGAAGTTCTTCCCGGAAGACGCACCGGCCGAGCCGTCGGCCAACCTCCGA
>JBGPIW010000483.1:0-2601 GCA_041485045.1 Gemmatimonadota bacterium
CGGGCGACCAGGTGTACGTGCCGTCGCGCGGCTGGCTGTCGCGCAACGGCGGCGTGTTCCTCTACAGCGCGATCAGCATCGTCTCGGCGGTGACGGTGGCGCTGCTGGTGAGACGCTAAACCTCAACACCTAAAGAAAAAAAGGCGTGGTACGTGGTAAGTGGTTCGTGGTGAGCTGAACCCGGATCCGTCGCACCACGAACCACGCACCACATACCACGCAGTTGTGTCTCACCTCACCACGTACCACGCAGTTTTGGTTTCACCCACGCACCACGCCCTTCAGGGCACGCCGCGTCAGCGCCGAGCCGAGGCTTTACCGACGCTGCTTTTCGCAGATATCGCGCCACGTCCCGATTCCCCCGCTGAAGCGGGGGCTGCGCGCTGACGCGACGCGTCTTGAAAAGACGATTGGGGCGGAACGATTGATCCTCGGTTGAGCGCGCCTCGTTGATTGTGGCAAATGGGACGCCCGCAGCCGGAGTTGACCAATGTAACGCTACCCGTTACACTTCGCCTGCACGGCCCGCTCCGACGGCCCAATTGTATCGGGCGGGCACGATGATTCGCTCGTTTGCGGACCGGGGCACGGCGGACGTATGGGACGGAGTCGACTCCAAAGCAGCGCGCCGGGTGTGCCCAGCGGGGCTTTGGCCACGCGCTCGGCGCAAACTGGACGACTTGAATCAGGTGCGGCACTACAGTGACCTGAAGACGCCGCCCGGCAACCAACTCCACCCGTTGCACCGCGACCGCGCCGACCAGTGGGCGATCGCGATCAACGACCAGTACCGCATCTGCTTTCGGTGGCACGGAAATGACGCATTCGAGATCGAGATCACCGATTACCACTGACCGCGCGAAGGACATCGGGACTATGCCCGCTCGCCTCCCCAAGCACCGGCCGCCCACCCACCCGGGCGCCATGATTCCGGATTTCCTGGCCGACCTCGGGATGACCCAGACCGACTTCGCCGAGGCCATCGGCGTGTCGCGGGTCCGGCTGAACGAGCTGATCCACGGCCGGCGCGCCCTTACGCCCAGCACCGCGCTGCGGCTGGAGCGCACCCTCGGCAAGCCAGCCTACTGGTGGCTGGGGCTGCAGCAGGATTACGATCTGTGGCAGGCGCTGCACGACCCGGAAATGGACGAGATCCGGGCGCTCAGGAGACTCAGGAAATCGGCATAGGCTGTGAGTAGTGCGTCTAACAACAATGCGTGGTACGTGTAACAACAAGGCGTGGTATGTGGTACGTGGTTCGTGGTGCGCGAGCCACCAACCACTCACCACGTACCACGCATTTTTAGTTTCACCCACTCACCACAAACCACGCAGTTGTCAGTCTCTCATCGTCTCCCCCCGAGCACCTCCTCGTACACCTGCATCACCCGCCGCACCATGATGTCCGCCGAGAACTCGAGCCGCGCGCGCTGCTGCGCGGCGTTGCCGAGCGTGGCGCGCAGGCGCGCGTCGCCCAGCAAGCGGTGCAGCGCGGTGGCGAGGGCATCGACGTCGCCCGGCGGCACCAGCAGCCCCGTGACCTGGTGCTTGTTGACGTAGCGCACCCCGGTGGGGAGGTCGGAGGAGATCACCGGCTTGCCGCACGCCATCGCCTCGAGCTGCGCGATGCCGAACGCCTCGCGGTTGTCGATCGAGGGGAGTACGAAGGCGTCGCAGGCGTGCAGCAGGATGCGGCGCTCCGCTTCGGAGACCTCGCCCAGGAACCAGACGCGGTTCGAGAGACCGAGGCGCGCCGCGAGCCCGGACAGCTCGAAGCGCGCCGGCCCCCGCCCCACCACCACCAGCGTGGCGCGCACCCGCACCAGCGCCTTGAGCAGGACGTCGAGCCCCTTGTAGGGACGCAGCACCCCGACGAACAGGATCAAGGGGTCGGGCCCGAAGGCGGCGCGCCGCGCCACGAGGATCTCGGCCTCGTGCTCGCGCAGCGTGAAGGCGTCGAGGTCGATGCCGTAGGGGATGACGCTGCAGCGGTCCTTGTAGCGCGTCAGCACCGCCGAGGACGCGATGTAGTCGGGCGACGCGGCGAGGATGCGCCGCGCGGCGCCGAAGGTGCGAGTGAGGATCGGGGTGTAGAGCGGCAGCAGGCGCCGCTGGCGGATCACGTCGGCGTGGTAGCTGACGACCAGCGGCACGCGCCGCGCGCCGAACAGCCACGCCAGGTCGCCCATCGGGTTGGGGAAATGCAGGTGCACGATGTCGGGCGCGAGGCGCCCCAGGGCGCGCGGCATGGTGGGACAGAACGGCACCGCGGCGTAGCGGCCAAACTCCGGCACCCGTATCACGTGCACCCCGTCCACGTCTTCCTCGCGCCGCCACGCCGAGCGGCTCGGCACCAGCACCGTGACGTCGCAGTGCTTCCGGGCGAGCCCGCTGCACAGCACGCGCATGTGCTGCTCGATCCCGCCCGTCGTCGGGGGGAAGTAGTCCTTGAAGAGATGGACGACCTTCATGCAGAACCGAAGTGCGGAATGCGGAATGCGGAATGCGGAATTGCAACGGGAGGGTCGTTCTGCTCTCCGACCTTCCATTGACATTCCGCATTCGGCATTCCGCACTCCGCATTGAGGTTCACGTGATCTC
>JBGPIW010000484.1:0-2596 GCA_041485045.1 Gemmatimonadota bacterium
CACCAGGCCGGCGCCCGGCAATCACGACTACAACACCAGCGGTGCGACGGGCTACTACGGCTACTTCGGCGACCGCGCCGGCCCGTCGGGCCAGGGCTACTACAGCTTCGATCAGGGCGACTGGCACATCGTCTCGCTCAATAGCGAAGTGTCGATGAGTGCCGGATCGGCGCAGGAGCTGTGGTTGCGCGCCGATCTCGGCGCGACCTCGAAGCAGTGCGTCCTCGCCTACTGGCACAAGCCCCGTTTCTCGAGCGGCACCAAACACGGCAGCCTCAGCTCGGCGCAACCGCTGTGGCAGGCCCTGTATGACTTCCACGCCGACATCGTGCTCGGTGGGCACGAGCACAACTACGAGCGCTTCGCGCCGCAGACGCCGACGGGCGCGGCGGATCCGACCAACGGCATCCGCGAATTCGTCGCCGGAACGGGCGGCGAGAGCCACTACAACGATCAAGGCACCCCACTCCCCAACAGCGAGGTGTTCAACGGCACGACCTTCGGCGTGCTGAAGCTCGCCCTGGGCGCCGGCACCTACAGCTGGGAGTTCGTCCCCGTCGCGGGGCAGTCCTTTACCGACAGCGGCAGCGGCACGTGCCACTGAACCAACAGGAGACAGGCAAGATGCCCCGCATACACGGAATCTCGTGCCGCGCGCTACTTTGCAGTGGCATGATCGCTATTGCAGTAGCGCTGGCGGCGTGTTCGGTCGACCGCGCCGTGGCCCCCGGTGGTGGAGGTTCACAGAGCAACCCGAATGCCGTCGCCAGCATTCAGGTCACGCCGAAGAATGTCGGGCTGACGCCCGGCGCGACGGCGACCTTCCAGGCGGTGGCCCTCACGGGGGCGGGCGACACCGCGCAGAACACAGTGACGTGGCGGATCGAAGGCCCGGGCGCGCTCACCGACACGGGCACGACCGGTGGCCGTCATACCAGCCGATACCAGTCGAGCAGTGACACCGGCAACGTCAGACTGATCGCCGAGGCGGGTGCCCGGGCGGACACCGCGTTCATCAACGTCACGCTGCAGCCGGTCGCCTCGATCGCGGTCGCGCCGGCAGACGCCACCGTCGCGGCCGGAGCGACGGTGCAGCTTCAGGCGACCGTCACAGACACGGGCGGCGCACCGTTGACCGGGCGCACCATCACCTGGTCTTCCAGCGATGGGTCGATCGCCTCGGTCACCGGCGCCGGCATGGTGAGTGGTATCGCGGGCGGCACGGCGGTCATCACGGCGACCTGCGAGGGGAAAAGCGCGACCGCCACAATTACGGTAAGCGGAGCACCACCACCGCCACCTCCCCCGCCACCGACCGGCGGCTGCCCGGGAACCTGGCCCGCCGCGGTGTACCCGGCGATGCCGCTGTCGAGCGGACAGGCGTTCTATGTCTCCGCGTCCGGCGGATCGGACGGCAACCCCGGGACGATCGACCAGCCGTGGCAGACGCTGCAGAAAGCGTTTGACGTCCTGCAGCCGGGCCAGATCGCGTATCTGCGCGCCGGGACCTACGGTGCGTTCTGCGCCGCATCGACCTTCAGCCGCGCGGGGACGCTCACGAATCCCATCACCGTGCAGGGATATCCGGGCGAGCGCGCCGTCCTCCACGGACAGATCCGGCTCGAGGGGTCTTTCTTCCGGTTGTCGACCGTCGTGGTGGAGGGGCCGAGTTGCGGCGACTGGGGCGCGACGACCCGGCAGGGCGAGAACCTAGTCCTCATGGTCGCGGGGACGACGCACCACGTGGAAGTCTCGAATTCGGAGATCTATCACGGCGGCTGGCACGCCGGGATCGCCGCCGGGGGCGACGACATCTGGATCCTGAACAACTACATCCACGACAACGGCGGCTTCAACGACCCGAGCCAGGAAAACACCTCGCACGGCATCTATTACCACGAGGGGACGCGCGGTGTCGTCGCCAACAACATTCTCGAGCACAATCGGGCGAAGGGGTTGTCGGCCCGCTTCAGCGGCAACCACATCCTCGTGATCAACAACACGGTGGTCGGCAACGGGCGCTCCGGCATGGACATCGCGGAGAACACCCATGATTGGCTCTTCGCGAACAACATCGTCGTGAACAACGGGAACGTGAATGACGGGGTGGGCATCAACACCGGCGGCTCGAGCGGCGCCGCTACGAACATCGAGATCAACAACGTGTTCTGGAACAACGGCACGGACGGGGCGAGCAACTGGAATAGCAACGCCACCGTCGTGAACAACGTCGTGGCCGATCCTGATCTCGTGAATCCGACGAACTCGACGCCCTCGACGACCCATCAGGGCTACTCGAACGATTACCATGTGCGCAGCGGCAGTGGGGCGATCGATTTCGCGTCGGTGCAGTACGCTCTGCCATTCGATATCGCGGGGGTGTGCCGCCCGCGCGGCGCCGCGCCCGATGCCGGGGCGTATGAGCAATAAGGAACGGCCGCGGCCGGCCCCGCGAATGTTGCGCGTGATCTACAGGTAGCAGTTCGTCCAACGGTCGGCCCGTCGCGTGGCCTGCATCACCGCAGAACGGTGATGGGCTGCGCACCGTGAAGCAGGCGGGCCGGCCGCCGGCGCTGTCCGCAGCCGTACCCTTCCA
>JBGPIW010000485.1:0-2593 GCA_041485045.1 Gemmatimonadota bacterium
CGCGGAGGAGGGCACCGCCGTGAAGGCCGTCGCGCCGGGCACCGTGGCGCTCGTCGGCCCGCTCGGCACCTACCTCACGACGGTGATCGTGGATCATGGCGGCGGGTTCTATACGGTGTACGCCACGCTCAACGACGCCGCTGTCGTGAAAGGGGATCGCGTCATCCGCGGACAGGTGATCGGCCACGTGGGTGGCGGGGCGACCGAGCAGGGCGCGCATCTGCACTTCGAAATCCGGGGGCCGGGGCAGATTGCCCTAGATCCGCTGAATTGGCTCCGGCCCAGACCGTGAGGCGTCGAGAAGAGGCGTCGAGGAGATGCGTCAAGAAGAACCGTACCCGGTTTCACGTTTCTCCTCGACGGGTTCTCTCGACGCTTTCTCTTGACGTCGTCGCCGTGTCGTTCGCCGTGGCCTCTGGTTGCCACTCATCCCCCACCACTCTACGCGTTGCTGGGACCGTCGAAATTCGCGACATCCGCGTGGCCCCACTCGCGGCCGGCAGGGTGATGCGCCTGTTGAAGGACGAGGGCGACTCGGTGCGCCGCGGTGACACCATCGCGGTGCTGGAGCAGCCTGGCCTGTCGGCCCTCATCGGCCAACGCAGCGCGCAGGCGCAGGCCGCGCAGCGCCGCACCGCCGGGGTGGCCGCGGCGGTCGCCGACAGCACGCAGGCGGCGAACGACCTCGCTCGGGCTTCCCAATTGCGCATCCAGGGCATCATGTCGGCGCAACAGTACGACGCGCTGGCGAGCGCCGCGGCGGCCGCCGCGGCCCAGTTGCGGTCCGCCCGCGCGGCAGGAAGCGAGTCGCGCGCCGCCATCCAGGGCCTCGCCGCCACCGAAGCGATCCAGGACGAGCTCGTGTTGCTCGCCCCGGCCGACGGCGTGATCCTCACCCGCTATCTCGAGCCGGGGGAAGCCGCCGGCGTCGGCACGCCGGTCGTGTCGCTCGGCATCGTGGCCCGGCCCTGGATCCGGGCGTACGTCGGCGAGTCGTACCTGACGCGGGTGCGGCTCGGCCAGACGGTGACCATTCACGCCGACGGCCTCTCGGCACCGGTCTCGGGCCGCATCGTGGATATCGCTTCGCGTGCCGAGTTCACCCCACGCGCCGCGCTGACCGAGCGGGAGCGGGCCGACCTCGTCTTCGCCATCAAGGTGGAGTTCGACGATTCCGCCGGTCGCCTCAAGGCCGGGCTGCCGGTGACCATCGAGGTGCCGCTGACACCGTGAGCGACGTCGCGGTCGACATCCGGCAGCTCACACGCCGTTTCGGCGCCCTCACCGCCGTCTCCGGCCTCACGCTGCAGATCGCCCGCGGCGAAGTCTTCGGCCTGCTCGGCCCCAACGGCTCCGGCAAGACTACCACGATCCGCATGCTGTGCGGCCTGCTCGACCCCACCGACGGCACCGCGATCATCGCGGGGCTCGACGTTCGCACCGCCGCAGAGCGCGTCAAGATGCAGATCGGCTACATGTCGCAGCGCTTCGGTCTGTACGAGGATCTCACCGTCGCCGAGAACCTGGAGTTCTACGGAGGGATCTATGGCCTCACCGGCCGGGCCGGTGCGGATCGCACAGCGGAGGTCGTCGAGTTTCTCGGCATCGCCGGACGGCTGGGGCAGCTCGCGGCGCAGCTGTCGGGCGGCTGGAAGCAGCGTCTGGCCCTGGGCTGCGCGCTGCTGCACCGACCTCCCGTGCTGTTCCTCGATGAGCCCACCGCCGGCGTGGACCCCGCGGCGCGGCGCAATTTCTGGCAGGCGATTCACGACCTCGCCCACGGCGGCACGACGGTATTGGTGACGACGCACTACATGGATGAAGCGGAGCGCTGTGACCGGCTGGCGATGATGAGCCTCGGTCACCTGATCGCGCTCGGCAGTCCGGCGGAGGTGGCCGCGCAGGTGGGTGGCAAGACGCTGGAGGACGCATTCATCATCCTGCAGGAGCGCGACGAGCGATGATGCCCCGCTTCTGGCCGATGTTCCGCAAGGAGTTCATTCAGATGCGGCGCGACCGGCTCACGCTGGGGATCATGATCGGGATCCCGGTCGTGCAGCTCCTGATGTTCGGCTACGCCATCCAGACCGATGTCCGGCACATCCCCACCGTGGTGCTCGACCAATCGCGTACCCCGGAAAGCCGCGACCTGATCGCCGCGTTCGAGAATACCGGCAGCTTTCGCATCGTTGCGCACGTGGACGGCCAGCCTGGGCTCGATGCGGCCATCGAGCGCGGGCAGGCGCAAGCCGGCATCATCGTCCCGCCAGGATATGCGCGCGATCTGGGTCGCGGCCTCACGGCGACCGTCCAGATCGTGATCGACGCCTCGGACCCCTTGTCGTCGCAGTCCGCGCTGGCGGCCGCGGCCGGCGTCGGCCAGGTCCGCAACCTCGGCGCCCTGACCGCCGCTGCGGGTGGCGCCAACGCGGCGATCGACGTGCGTATCCGTCCCCGCTACAACCCGGGGCTGCGCAGCCCGAACTACATCGTGCCTGGGCTGGTTGGCGTGATCCTGACCCTGACCCTGGTGCTCGTCACCGCGATGGCGATCGTGCGGGAGCGCGAGCGCGGGACGCTGGAACAGCTGATC
>JBGPIW010000486.1:0-2592 GCA_041485045.1 Gemmatimonadota bacterium
GCTACCGGCAGCTCACCGTGTGGTACCGCCTGCGCGCCTTCTGGTCGGCGCTGCGGGATCGGCACAGCTGGGGGCGTATGACGCGCACCGGCTTCGCGCCCGCCGGTGGTGGCCCGGCTAAATGACGTTCCTCGTACCCGCGGCACTCGCGCTCCAGGCCGCCGGCTGTCCGGGGCGGGCCGCGGCGCTCGCTGACAGCGCGATGGCGGCCTACCGCGCGGGGCGCATTACGGTCGCCGCCGCCCGCTACGCGGTCGCCGACTCCGTCTGTCCCGGCCTGCCGGAGATCCAGGTCGGCATCGGCTTCGTGGCGTTGCGCCAGGGAGCGGTGCAAGAGGCCGAGCGGCGATTCGCCGCGACGTTGCACGCGGACTCGCTGAACGCCGACGGCTGGTTCGGCCGTGGACTGGTGCGGGCGCGCCAGGGGCGGCGCGAGGCTGCGATCGCGGCGTTTCACCGCGTGCTCGCCATCGCGCCCGGGTACGCGGACGCGCGGCAGCAGCTCACGCTGCTGGGCGACCTGGGCGGCCCACTGCCCAAGGTGCGACGTCCGGCGGCCGCCCAGGTCCCCGCGCGCACCCACGGCGAGCGCTTCGAGATCCGGCAAGGGAGCGAGTGGCGTCCCTTCTTCGTCAAGGGCATCAACCTCGGCGCTGCCCGGCCCGGCAAATTCGCGACCGAGTTCCCCACCGACGACTCCACGTATGCGGCGTGGCTGAGCATGATCGCGGCCGCGCACGCCAACGTGGTGCGGCTCTATACGATTCTGCCCCCGGCGTTTTACGGCGCCGTGAAGCACTGGAACGACGCCCACCCGACGCAGCAGTTGTGGCTGGTGCAAGGCGTGTGGGCCGAGGCGCCCCCCGGCGACAACTACGACGACCCGGCTTGGAAAACCGAATTTCACGACGAGATGCGGCGCGTGGTGGACCTGCTCCACGGCCACGCACTGATCCCGCCGCGGCTGGGGCACGCGTCCGGCCGCTACACGGTGGACGTCTCCGGCCGGGTGCTGGCGTACATCATCGGTCGGGAATGGGAGCCGTACACCATTCATCATTACAATACCTTGCGTCCCACGGTGACGTCCTACAGCGGTACGTTCCTCTCGGTCAGCGGCGGCACGCCGGCCGACACTTGGATGGCGGAGCAGTGCGACTACCTGATGCGCTACGAGTGGGACTCTTGGCACGCCCAGCGGCCCGTCGCCTACACCAACTGGCCGACCCTCGACCCGCTGCACCACCCCACCGAGCCCACGCTCGAAGAGGAAGCCGATCTGCGCGACCGGTTGGGATTGCCCCCGATGCGCGGCGTGCGGGAGTACAACAACGACGACCAGTCGCTCGACGCCATGCGCGTGCGCACCACCCGCGCGAACCTGGCGGGGTACTTCGCGTCCTTCCATGCCTATCCGTACTATCCGGATTTCATCGACTACGACTCGACCTACGGCGCAGCCCGCTCGAGCGACGGCCCCTCGCATTACTATGGGTACCTGCTCGACCTGAAAAAACATCACGCGGGACGGCCCTTGCTCATCGCCGAATACGGCGTCCCCTCTTCGCGCGGGGTCGCCCATCTGCAACCGGAAGGGCTGAATCACGGCGGGCACGACGAAGCCCAGATGGCCGCGGCCGACGTGCGCCTCACTCGTGAAATCCGCGAAGCGGGTCTGGCCGGCGGGATCCTGTTCGCCTGGCTCGACGAATGGTTCAAGCACAACTGGGTGGTGGTGGACTTCGAGGCACCGCGCGATCGCACCCGGCTGTGGCACAACGTCATGGACGCCGAGCAGAATTACGGACTGCTGGGACTGTACGCGGGCCGCGACTCGCAGTCGCCGTCCCTCGGTGGAGATCCGGCCCGGTGGCGGGCGTTGCCGGTGCTCCAGGGAGCGGATTCCCTGCGCCTGCGCGTCGGCTCGGACGAGAGCTACCTCTACCTCGCGCTCGAAACCCTCGGCGGCGTCCGCCGCATGGATTCGACGCGCACCGTGATCGGGATCGACACCTATCGCCGCGATCGGGGGGAGTTCCGGCTTCCGGGCGTGCCGGGAATCGGCCTCGGCGTGGAGTTCTACCTCGAACTCTCCGACACTGCCGCGGGCCGGCTGTTCGTCGCCAAGAGCTACAACCCCTACCTCGGTCCCGGGCCGGGGACGGGGCCCACCGATCTCGATCCGTTCTACAACTTCTTGTGCACGGCGCAGTCGCAGAGCGACGTCGGAGCATTCGATTCCATGTTCGTCACAACCAACCGCTTCCGCGTGACGCGCACCGGGCGTCAGATCCCTGCGGCCGGGGTCGATCGGGGCCGGCTCCGCTACGGCCGCGCGGCGCAGTCGACGCTGGCAGACTGGTTCACCGACGGGCCGGCCGGCCTCGTGGAAGTGCGGCTCGCCTGGGGACTCCTCAACGTGACCGACCCCTCCTCGCGCACGGTGCTCACGGCGGTGCGCAAGGCCGACGTGATCGAGACCGATACGACCGCGGGGTTCCGGTTCGTCGTCGTGCGGCTCGCGCGCCCGGACGACCGGATCCTCGCCTTCCTGCCGGGCACGGCTACGTACACCTGGCAGCGCTGGGAGGA
>JBGPIW010000487.1:0-2584 GCA_041485045.1 Gemmatimonadota bacterium
AGAAGTCCCAGCGGGCGACGCTGTCCCCAGCCGGGGCTTCCACGAGCGCTGCGTTACCCCCGGGGCTTGGCTTGGTGCGGTCGTTGCCGAGGCAGCTCTCGTCGGCGTGGACCAAGACCGGCGTGCTGGCGGGTTCGGACGGCATCAGGGCTGGATGGCGACCGGCAGATCGGTGTGCAGCAGAATCTCCTCGGTGTGCGAAGCGACGCTGGGGCGCGGCTCGCCAAGGCCGCGCGGCACGTGGGCCCCGGCGAAGAGCGCATCGGCGCGGATCGCCCGCACCACCCGGGCGATCACCTCCGCGGCGGATCCCTCCTCGAGATGCACCTGGAACTGTACGCCGAGCAGCGACAGCTCCGCCTCCGCCTGCCCGGTGACCTGGATCCCCTTCTCCCGGTCGCGATAGGCGTGCACCACGTGCACCGTGGCTCCCGTGACGCTCGCGAACCGCCCGGCGAGGTCGAGCGCGCGGCGGTTGCTCCCGTCGAACGCCACGGCGCAGGAGCGCATCCCGGAGGCCACGCCGCCGCACACGATGACGGTCTGCTCGGCCAGGCGGATCAGCGACGCGGCGGTCCGGCCGAGGGCGCTGGGCCCGGATCGCTCGGTGCGCAACCCGCGGCGGCCCACGAGCGCGGCGTCGACCTCCTTGGCCAGCTCCGCCAGATTCACGTCGGCGGGGCCCTCCCGCTGTACCGCCTCGACGTCGAGCCCCGCCGCCTCGACCCGAAACCGGGCTCGCTCGAGCAGCACGGCGGCCGCCGCGGGTTCGTCGTCCTCCTCGACGACCACCGCCACGACGATCACCGAACGAAAGCGCCGCGCCAGCACGACGGCCTGCTCGAGCGCCGCATCGGATTGGGGGCTCTCGTCCAGACCGACCAACAGGCGAGTGAACATCAGGCGTGTCTCACGGCAGCACGGCGAAGGTGTCGAGCTCGCGCAGCCGGAAGCTCATCAACTCGCCCGTCATCGGCAGCCGAGCCCGCAGCGTCTCGTCCCGGTCCTCGACTTCGAGCCGCTCCGCGACGACGACGTATTCGGTCCCGCGGCGGGACAGGGCCACCCGCCGCCGCTCGCGCACGGCACGCTCCAGGGCATCCAGTGCGTCCGGGGTGAGCCTGCGGTATTCGGGGATCGCACCCATGGGGGGAGATTTAACGGACGAAGATCGTTCCCGCTTGCTCCGCCCTGACCCGGCCGATCACCGCGGCGGGCGGCAGGCTCTCACGCGCCAACGCCTCCTGCAGCCGATCGACGCGCTCGGCGGCGAGCGCGATCAGCAATCCCCCCGACGTTTGGGCGTCGGCGAGCAGGAGCTGCTCGGCCCGGGGGAATCCGCCGGGAAAGTGGACCGACGCAGCGAGGCTTTCGAGGTTGCGTTTGGTCCCGCCGGGAACCGCGCCGCGGGCGAGCATGTCGCGTGTATGCGGCAGTACCGGCACCCGCGCTGCGTCGAGCTCGGCGGCGACGCCGCTCGCCTGGAGCAGGCTCTGCAGGTGGCCGAGCAGGCCGAACCCCGTGATATCGGTGGCGGCGTGCACCCCGGCCGCGAGCATCGCCCGCGCGGCGCCGGCATTCAGGGTCGTCATCGACGTCACCGCATCCACGAGCAACGCGGCCGGTAGCAGGTCGTTCTTCAGCGCGGTGGTCAGGATCCCGGTCCCGATCGGCTTCGTGAGCGCGAGCACGTCGCCGGGGCGCGCGCCGGCGTTGGTCACGATCCGCTCCGGATGGACCTCGCCGATCACCACCATCCCGTATTTCGGCTCCGGGTCATCCACCGAATGACCGCCCACCACGAACGCGCCGGCGGTATGGGCCACGTCCGCTCCGCCGCGCAGGACGGCCCCCAGCAGATCCAGCGGCAGACGCTCGCGTGGCCAGCCCACGATGTTCAGGGCGAAGAGCGGCGCCGCCCCCATCGCGTACACGTCGGAGAACGCGTTGGCCGCCGCGATGCGGCCGAAATCGTAGGCGTCGTCCACGATGGGCGTGAAGAAATCCACGGTCGCTACCAACGCCCGGTCCGGCGCCACCTGGAAAACGGCGGCGTCGTCCCGGTTCGCGGCATCGACCAGGATCCGCGGATCCGAAACAAGCGGCACGTGGCGCAAGACCTGCGTCAGCTCGGAAGGCCCGAGCTTGCAGGCTCAGCCAGCGCCGTGCGAAAACGCCGTGAGGCGGATCGGTGTCATGGGAGGGGAAATATGGGGGGACGAGGGACGGGGGACGAGGGACGAGTGGCTCACCGTCACCACTCGTCCCCCATCCCCCGTCCCCCGTCCCTAAAGCGTCAGCCTTGCTGCGCGACCAGGAGAGCGCGTAACCCGATCAACGCCCGCTCTTCATGCGCCGGGCTGTCGAAACTGCCGTCGGGCCGCTGCACTGCCAGCAGCGCGGGCACCGCACGCTCGATTACAGCGCGCGCGGGGCGGATCCCTGCGAGCAAGAGCGACTCGAGCATGTGGAACAGATTCGCTTCGCCCCAAGTGCCGTCGGACTGCTGTGCGGCCCCGACGCGCTCGACGCACGATTCGAGGCGGTCGTGGTAGGGAACCGGCGCCACAGCGACCACGCCCAA
>JBGPIW010000488.1:0-2578 GCA_041485045.1 Gemmatimonadota bacterium
ACGAACATGTCGATCCCGCTGCGGAACACGCCGCGACCGGTGAAAAAGCTGCGGGCGCCGCCCACCGCGAAGTGTGACGCCATCGCCACGCCGAACGCCGTCCACGCCGCCGCGGGCCCGGAGAGCACGAGGAACGGGGAGACGGGGATGAATGCGCCCACCGCCGTCGCGAGGCCGGTCACCCAGCCTTCCCGCAGCGGCGTGCTCCGTGCCTCGGCGATCTTGAGCTCCTCGCGCACGCTTTCTTCCAGCGCCCGCACCGGGTCGCGCATCACCTGGGCGGCCATCTGCCGGGCGCGATCCTCCTCGATCCCCTTGGCCTCGTAGACCAGCGCCAGCTCCTCCGCCTCGACCTCGGGCATCAGCCGGATCTCTTCCCGCTCCATGGCGATCTCGTGGGCGTACACCTCCTGCTCGCTCTTCGCCGCGAGGTACCCGGACGCCCCCATGGACAGCGCGTCGGCGAACATCCCCGCGACGCCCGAGATGAGCACCACGTGCGGCGCGACGCTCGCGCCGATCACCCCTGCCACCAAGCCGAAGTTCGCGGTGAGCCCGTCGTTGAACCCGTACACGACGTTGCGCAGGAAGCCGCCCGACGCGGTCTGATGCCACGGTTCGGCGCTGCTGCCTCCCGCGACAAGCCCGGCCAGCGTTCCCGCGTGCTCCGCCGACTCCTTGGCGAGCGTCAACGACACGGCCCGCGCGGCCTCACCCGAGGAATCGCGGTGCAGGTCGATGTATCCTTTCACCTCGCGTCCCTCTTCCCGCAGCAGCAGCGGCAGCAGGTAGCCGGGACCGAAGCGCCGCCCGAGCCAGGCCATCACACGGGCGCTCAACGACGGCGCCGAGCCACCGGGGGGAACGGGATGCCCCTGGTCGGCGAGCAGTTTGGCCCAGAGCTCCGTGTGCCGGTGCTCGACGGTGGCCAGTTTTTCGTAGGTGGACTGCTTCTTGGGATCGGGTTCGACGCTCGCCAGGACGCTATAAAGGAAGGCGGCGTCGGATTCGTCGCGGTAATGGTGCAGCCAGGTCTTGAGCTCGTCGGACGGCATAGCGAGAAGATACGGCGCGCCGCGTCAACCTCCAAACCCGCAAGGACTTAACGGCGTGGTGTGTGGGAGGTGGTTGGTGAGAGCGGGGCGAATCCCCGGGGCTGGTCGACACGTACCACCCACCACTCACCACGCCGTTAGGATGCTGTGCGACCCTCCACCCCAGGTCCGCATCTAAGATTACGACCGATGACGCTCTCTCTGACCGTCCCCGACATCCTGGTAGCGCGCGCCAAGGCCGGAGACCTGGAGGCCCTCGAAGGGCTGTATCGCGCCTTCGAGACCCCCGTCTACAACCTCGCCCGCCGCATTTGCCGCGCGCCCGAGGATGCCGAGGACGTGGTGCAGGAGACGTTTCTCGAAGTGGTGAAGAGTATTCGGCACTACCGGGGCGAAGGGCATCTGTGGGGGTGGATCCGCCAGATCGCGTCGTCGAAGGCGTTGATGCGGCTGCGTCGGGAGAAGCTGAGGGCCACCGACGAGTTCGTCGAGGAAACGGCCGGGTCGCCCCCCGCCAGCCTCGGAGCGCGGATCGATCTCGAGCGCGCCTTTGCGCACCTCACCGAGACGTCGCGCGCCGTGGTGTGGTTGCATGACGTCGAAGGGTTTACGCACGAGGAAATCGCGGAGCAGATGGGCAGAACGGTGAGTTTTTCGAAATCCCAGCTGGCCCGGGCGCACGCACGCTTGCGGCGCTTGTTGGTGCCGGAGCCGGAGGCACGATGACGATGCATTGCACGATGGACGATCTGTTGGCGGTGCGCGACGGGGAAGGCTCCGTCTCGGCGCGCCGGCACGTGGAGGAATGCGGCGAGTGCCGCGGCGAGATGGAGGCGCTGTACCAGCGGGTGGCGCAGCTGAAGGCGCTGCCGGCGCTGCGGCCGGCGCGGGATCGCTGGCACGTGGTGCGCGACGCAATCACTTCCGAGCGCGCGCGGCGGCGGCGTTGGACGCGCGCCGGATTGGCCCTCGCGGCGGCGCTCGTCGGGCTGATGGTGGTGCGACCGCTGCTGCAGAGCCCATTGTTAGCCGACGAGCTGGCCCAGGCCAAGCTGGAGTCGGCCCAGTTGGAGAACACTCTGCAGGACGCCGACCCGGAAGGTCGCGTGGTGAGCGGCCGCGAAGCCGAGCTGACCGCACGGCTGGAGGATCAGATCGCCCTCCTGGACGGTCGGCTGGGGCAGTTGAGTGAGCGGGCCCTGGAAGAGGGCCAGGTGGTGGACTTGTGGCGGCAACGGGTCGACCTGATGCAGCAGCTCGTGCAGGTACGGGTCACCCGGGCCAATTACGTGGGCCTCTAACAGAGCCCCTGATGAGAGAGGAATCATGACTCGCACGTGGATCATCGCCGCCGTCTTGGCCGGGATCGCCCCGCTGGCTCTCGGCGCTCAGACGCCGCGCCCCCGGGCCTCGACGCGGCCGGGGAGCCGGGCCTATACGTTCAGCTTCAACGGCAATCGCGCGCGCATCGGCGTGCTCCTGAACCGGGTTGCGAACACCGAGACGGACAAGGTCGGCGCCAA
>JBGPIW010000489.1:0-2572 GCA_041485045.1 Gemmatimonadota bacterium
CGCTCGTTTTGCGCAAGGTCGAGCAGCCAACGGGTGTTCTCGTCCGAGCGCATCTGGCTGAGAGAGAAGATGACCTTGTCTCTGAGGTCTTCGTCCGTCAGACGGGCGTACAAGTCCCGCAAAAACGCGGCGTTCTCGGGCGTGCTTTGTTGACCGAGCCAGAAGATCGCCTGCTCGCGGACCTCTCCCGGTGCGTCGCCGCGCTGGGCGAAGTCGCGCAGGATCTGACCCGCGCGGGGGCCCTGGATCTGCGACAGGGCGAACAGCGCCTTCTTCTGTAGCTCGGGGTCCGGGGACGAGCGCAGAATCGAGTCGAGCGCGTTGACAGCTCGCTCGCTCCCGACCTGCGACAGCCAGAATACCGCCTGCTCGCGGACCTCAGCGTCCGGGTCGGTCCGCGCTGATGCCAGGAGGATGTCTTCGGTCTCCGAGGTGCGCTTCTGGGAAATGATGAACACCGCCTTACGGCGCAGCACGACGCTGCACGGATCACGGCGTGCCAGGACCTGCTTCAGGATCGGCACGGCGGCATCCGCGTCCATCTGAAGTAACGCGTTGAGTGCTGCCACCCGAGGATCGTCATCGTCATCGGAGGGGCAGCCCGCCTGTGATGGATGCCGGCCGCTGCCTGGCGGCGTCGGCGGGGTAGGTAGGGTCGGCGGCGTGGGAAGCGTTGGCGGTACTGGGGGGGCGCCCGCTGACGCGGCATGGACGCGTACCGACTCTGCCGCGACTCGATCACCCTGACGGGCCAACTCCCCCTGGATCCGCAAGTAAAGGCTCTCGGCATCGTGCGACGTGGCGGCTCGCGGATACCGCGACTTCTGTGACTCTAGCACGCTCCGAGCGGCTCGATAGTTATCGGCGTCGCCGGTCTTGTACAGGGCGAATGCCTGCCAATAGTAGGCGTCGGGCGTGTAGTCGGATCGCGGGAAACGCCGGATCAGCTCGCTGAACGCATCCGCCGCCTCCGTAAAGCGGCCACGATTCAAGAGGCGTCGGCCGGCACGGTACAGCGAGTCACCCGGATCGTCGTCGGCCCATGCGGTCGGGGGCACACCCGCGAGGGTCGTGCCCAGGGACGCGAGGTCGGCGAGCGTCGTGAGGTCCCTGAGCGAGCCGAGGCTGCCCAACGAGCTGAAATCCGCCAATGTCGCCAGCTGCGCGAGCGACGCCAGATCGGCGAGCTGCGCCGCAGAGGCGTCGAGGCGCGCGACTCCGGCGGCGGCCGCCTGCACTTGGGCGGTGAGGCCCGGCAGGGCACGCCCGGCGCGCACCAGCGCGGCCGCCGTAGGATCCTGCGTCGAAAGGGTGACGGCCAGGACAACCGGCAGCGTGAACATTGTCAGATCACTCCTTGTGTACGCGCGGGCGCCGAGCCTACGGGAATTGCGGTCCGCAACCGGGTCAGCACGCTTCGTTGGTCAATGCCTTGATTGATGATCTCCACGTCGGCGGTATCGCGGGACGTGGGCAGCAACGCGATCTGGGCGAGGACGACTTCGAGGTCCTCGAGCAAGGGTTTCAGCTGGGGATCCTGGCTGGCCGGCGAATCCAGCAGCAGCCGGGTCGAGCTGAGGAGGTCACGCGCCTGGGCGAGGAATTGTGCGTCGGGACGATCGCCGGTCCGCGCATCGGCCCGGAATCCCGCGAGCAGGATTTCGGTGCGGCTGAGGTACTGGGCGGCAGCCAGATGATAGGCAACGTCAACGCGGGAGCGGCTGGCCGCCGAGGCCGACGGGGTCGCCGGTCCACCACCCACGCCAGGGCGGATCCATCGCCCGATGGCGATGCCGAGGACGAGCACCGCGGCCATACCGATGCCCCACTGCCACGCGGGGCTGAGCCCGGGGATGCGCGGAGCGGAGCGCCGCCGCCGCCGCTCGGCGTCGATCGCGGCCCACATCTCCTCACGCGGCGTTTCGGGGGGCCGATGGTAATCGCGGGCCGCCTCACGGATCTGCGTTTCGAAACGATCGTCGTTCATGACACCCATTCTCCCGCGAAATCCGCCAGCGCTGCGCGCAGCTTCGCGCGTGCCCGTGACAACTGGGCCTTCGAGGTGCCGACTTCCACCCCCAGTGCGGCGGCGATTTCCTCGTGTGTGTACCCTTCCACATCGTGCATCACGACTACCGCCTTGTATTTCCGTGGCAGCGCGTCGATGGCGTCGCGCAACCGGATCTTCAAGTCCGGCTCAGCGGAGCGTACGCTGCCGGCCACACCGTCGGCCGCTTCGAGCGCCGTTTCCCGGGTTCGGAACCGCTTCACCTTCCGCAGCCCGTTCAACGCGACCGTCGTGGCGATGGCATGCAACCACGTCGAGAGCCGCGCCTCGCCGCGAAACGTTTCGAGCCGGTCGAACGCCCGGATGAACGTCTCCTGCGTAAAGTCCCGAGCCAGCTCGTCGTCCCCCGCGAGCCGGAACGCGAGACGGTACACACGATCCACGTGTGCGTCGTATAGCGCGCGTTCCGCCGCAGGCTCCCCCGCGCGGACGCGGGAGATCAGTTCACGTTCGTCCACGCAGCTCCGTACGGGAGACGGTCATACCTGTGACACGGACTGGGGA
>JBGPIW010000490.1:0-2557 GCA_041485045.1 Gemmatimonadota bacterium
ACGACGATGGTCCGCCCGCTGAACGCGGCGAAGCCGGCCACCACGTCCTGGATGGTGGCGCCGTCCCACTGGACGGTGATGCGCGGTGCCTGCGACTGCATGGCATCGGTCCGGTGCATGCGCAGATAGTCGTCGACGCTGCCCACGGCCCCGATAGTGGGGGAGACGACCCGTGCGGCCGCCGGATCCCCCGTGACAGGTGGGTCCTCGGGCGCCCTAGCGACCGGACGGGCGACCGCGGCGAGCCGCGTCGCGCTGCCGCTCGACCAGGTGCCGAACCCGGTACGCTCGGAGCCGATCTCCACGCGGACCTGCCCGTCGCCGCGCTGGATCCGGTAATCCGTGAGCGCATCGAGGTCGATCACCACGCGCACCACGCCCGCACGGAACTGCCCGTAGCGGATGTTGCGCACGCCGCCCCGGTTCTGCATGTCGTACAGGGTCGCCGGAGCCACGAGTCGCGCGCCCAACAAGTCGATCACCAACCGGGCCGGTGCGTCGAGCGTGAAGTCCTGGACTTCGACCGCGCCCTGCAGGTCGATCACGACGTCCACTCGACCGCTCGCCGGCGCCACGGAGACCGCGCGGACTTCGCCGTCCCGTTTCGAGTCGGCCGTGAGGCGTGTGGCCACCCCGAGGGCGACACACGCAATCGCTACGATGCTGCGCTTCATGGCGTTTCCTCCTGCGGCCTGGCAAGCGATAACGTCTGCTGCCGCTCAAAACCGAATTCCTGTATGGTGAACACGACTTCGCGCGGACGAATCTGCGTGACCCGCAAACGACCGATCACGTCCCCGACGCGCGCCCGGTACCGCCTCGACGTCGTGATGTCCCGCAGCACAACGACGCTACGCGCGGCATACCGTTCGTCGTAAATCACCGCGACCAGCTTGAGATCCGAGATCAGGGGGCGGATGTCTCCAGACTTGAGGAGCGACATGAACGGGTCGCGCCCGGCCCCTTGATAGGAAAAGGTTTCGCGCGCGAGCGCCAGTGGCGCGGTATCGCTGCGGGTCGCCGAGTCCCGGCGCGTGGTATCGGGGCGGGCGGTCTGCCCGGCCGCGGGGACTGCCAGCCACGAGACGACCAACAGGAGCCTAGGGACGCGCATGGATCGCAACCCCCGCGGTCGTCGCACCCGTGGGAATCCGTTTCACATACGTCCGCAGGTCGAAGCTCGCCTCGAGCAACGACCCCAACGTGTCGCCCACCAGCTTCTGGGTCTGCTGACTCGCCGTGCGGAGCACCAACCCTTGCGGTACCATGATCCGGGTGAGGCTCGATACGTCGGCCAGAAACTCCCCGATCTGGTCGTAGTGCCCGTACACCTGCAACCGATAGCGGTAGATGTCGAAGGCCGGAGCGCCGGCCTTCTTCTTGGCGGTGTCGCCCGTTTCCCGGTAGGTGAGCTGCAGCGGCGGGCCCGGTTCCGGACTGAGCGGCTGAAAGCTCCCGAGCGAAATACCGCGCACTTTCGCCTTGTTGGAGATCTGCTCCAGCAGGCTGGGGACTTCGTTTTGCTCCGGCACCAGGCGGCGCATCAGCCCGAGCGCGGCGCGGTATCGCTCGACCGCGAGGCGCATACTCTCGACGCTGCCGCCGGCCAGGTCGGCCTTCGCCTTCCGTACCACCTCGGTGAGACTGTCCACGAGCTGGCCGGTGGAAGTGATGGCTTCGCGCTTGGGGCTCTGGACCTTGCTCCAGAAGAAGTACCCCCCCGCGAGACAGCCCACGATGACGAGCAGCATCACCTGACTGCGCGAATCCTGCGGAATGCCGAGGGCCACGGCCTACCTCACCGACTGCACCAGCGGCACCGTGCGGATGTAGAGCGAATCCGCCTGACGGTACCGCACGGTGATGTTGAATTCGGTCACTGGTCGATCCTGCTCGATCACGGTCGTGGCGCGCGTCGGCATCACGTCGGCCAGCCACGGGGACGCCGCCAGCTGGCGCAGGAAGGTGGTATAGGCCTGGATATCCACCGTCCGGCCGTCGATGGACACGCGCACGTCACGGCTGCTGGTCGTGTCCGCAGCCGCCGGCGCGGCGGGCGCCGCCGCGCTCGTCACGGCTCCTGTGGTGGCCTGGATGGTCGTCAGCCACGTGTACGCGGGCAGCGCCTTGGTGATCTCGTCGAGGAGGTGCGGCCAGATGAAGCGGTCCGCATCGATGCTGCGGATGATGGCCATCTCCGCCGCGAGCGAATCCCGGACCCGCTCCGCCTGCCGCTTTTGGGCGACAACCGCGTCGTACCGGCGCTTCTCCGCCTGAACGCCCCGCAGCACGGTATCGAGACGGGCCAGGCGCGCGGTGTTCACCAGGTACAGGGCGCCGTTGCCGCCGATCACGAGGAGCCCCGCGGTGATCGCCCCCAGCAGCCAGGGATCCTTGACGTTGGTCATGACCGCCCGGAAATCCGGAATCCGGAGCCGGCTGGTGCCGGCCGTCTTCCGTTTTTGCCCGGGCAGCAGGTTGATTTCGATCATGCCGCACGCCTCAGGGCCAACCCGACCGCGAGCATCAGCAGCGGAGCCACTTCATCGAGCGAGAC
>JBGPIW010000491.1:0-2553 GCA_041485045.1 Gemmatimonadota bacterium
CAAGCCCAGCTTGGTGAGCAGGTTAGCGACGTGGCGCTTGACGGTGTGGTCGCTCAGCCGGAGGCGTACCGCGATTTCGGGATTGCTCAGTCCCTGGGCGACGAGGCGCAGGATCTCGAGCTGGCGTCCGGTGAGCGGTGGTTTGCTTCCCGACCGCTTTGCCCCGGCGACGTGTTTGGGCCGGCCTTTCAGCCAGCTCTGCGCTCGTGTCGCGTCCCGCTCGGCGCCCAGGGCCTTGAAGGATTCCAGGGCTGTTCGTGCTTCCCGCTCGGCCGCGGCGCGCTGTCCGGCCGCTCCAAGGACGTGGGCCAGATCCAGCCGCGCCCGCGCAGACTCGAACGGCGCGCCGCCGCGCTCGTACTGCACGGCCGCCTGCTCGAAGCAGCTCGCGGCGGTGGCGAGGTCGCCGGCGAGGTGGCGGAGCACCGCTTCGGCGGCCGCGGCAGCGGCGGCGAGCGCCGTCGTGCCCAGCGCCTGGGCGATCCGTTGCAGCTCATCGCGGGCACGCCCGGCGGCGGCGGGATCGCCCCGCGCCGCATACGCGCGCACCGCCAGCTCCAGCGCACCGGCGCGCATCGTCGGCTCACCCTCCCCCACCTGCGCCAGGAACCGCTCGACCTCGGCGGCGGCCTCCTCTGGTGACGCCCACTCCAACGTCAACGCCGCATGCCCCAGCCGGGCGAGCGGCTGCGAGCCCGCCCGCTCGAACAGGCTCGCGGCTTCCTCGAGCCGACCCTGGCGCAGGCGCAGCTCACCGAGGCGAGCCAGCGCCTGGACGGCGAGCGGGGGCCGCACCTGCTCGAAGTCCCGCGTCGCCACGGCGAGCTCGGTTTCCGCGTCCGCCCACTGCCCGTGCCAGATCAGGACCCCGGCGTATTGCGTGCGGCAGATCGCCGAGAGCGGCCGCAGCCTCCAGCGCTGCGTGAACTCCTGCACGCGCGCGCACCACTGGGCCGCACGGTCGTAGTCGCGCACCCGCTCGCAGGCGAAGATCTGCCAGCAGCAGACGACACCGATGGTATGCAGCTCCTTCACTTCTCCGGCCGTAGCGGCGGCGGTGGCTTCGTCGAGACAACGCATGCCGGCCGCCACGTCCCCCGCGCTGACTCGCGCCAGCCCTTCGAGCGCGAGTCCCGTGAATTCGAGACCCCGGTCCCCCGTCTCCCGACCGAGTGCCGCGGCGCGGACGCCGCTACCCTGCGCCAGCGCCGGATCGTGGCCACGGAACAGGGCGGCCTCGCCGTCGCGCAGCAGCAACCAGCCGTACTCGGCGGCGCCCTCGTGACCCACGAGGAGGCGGCGGGCTCGTTCGAGCCAGCCCGAGGAGACGGCGGTATCGCCGCGGAAGGCGAGGTAGTCCCACACGAGCCAGAGCGCGATACGCGCCGCACCGAGGACGTCACCTTGATCGCGGTAGAGGTTGTAGGCGCGCTCGCGAGCGTCGAACGTCAGCGCGGCGTCATCGAGCCACCACGCCGCGAGACCGAGGTGTTCCAGCGCCCGGGGTGTCTCGCCGGCGGCGCGGGCCGTCTGGAGCAGCGTGCGCGCTTCTTCCCAGGCGCCGCGCTGGAGGGCTTCGAGGCCGGGGGTAAGGGGGTCGGCGGTCACAATTGTCTCGACAGGAATCCTCCATCGTATGAGGCGCAGGGTCAAGCAGAATTGACCCCCGGCGCGGCCCGGTTACGCTTGCAGGTGTGAAGCCCGTCGCCTCGCCCTCCACCCAACTCTCGCTGTTCGGGGAGCGGGCCTCGCCCCGCCTCTCCAAGTCCCGCTACGCGGCCGGCGTCCAGTGCCACAAGCTCCTGTGGTGGAAAGTCCATGAGCCTCGCGCCCTCGAGCTCCAGCCGGACAAGGTGCTCCAGGACCGATTCGATCAGGGGGCCCACGTCGGGGGGCTCGCCCGGGGGCGGTTTCCTGGTGGGGTGCTGATCGACCTGCCGTACAACGCGTTCGCGGAGCGCCTCCAAGCGACGCGAGCGGCGCTCGACGCAACCGAGCCCGTGATCTTCGAGGCGAGCTTCGTAGCCGACGACACTTACGTGGCGATCGACGTGCTCGAGCGGCTCGAGCGCGGGTTCCGGTTGATCGAGGTGAAATCGTCCTCGTCACAGAAGGAAGAGCACATCCCGGACGCCGCGGTGCAGGCCCACGTCGCCCGGCGAAACGGTGTCGACGTGCGTTCCGTCGAGATCATGCACCTCAACAAAGCGTTTCGATTCCCCGACCAGGGAGACCTGTTCGCACGGACAGACGTCACCCCCGCCGTCGAGGAATTGCTGCCCGGCATCCCGGCGCAGCTCGCGGCACACCTCGACATGTTGCGCGGACCGTTGCCCGATGTGCCGATCGGCCTGCACTGCTTCACTCCCCGAGTCTGCCCGTTCCTCGCGCGCTGCTGGCCGCAAGCGCCCGACCACATCATGAAGCTGTACAACGTCGGGCCGAAGAAGGCGTGCGACTACATGCTCACCGGGGTCCACACGATCGGCCAGATCCCGCCCAAGCAGAAACTCCCCGACGCGGCGCAGCGGCAGATCCGGGCGTTGCAGGAGA
>JBGPIW010000492.1:0-2536 GCA_041485045.1 Gemmatimonadota bacterium
CCGGCAACAAGAACGCGGCCCTGCCCATCCTGGCGGCGACGCTGCTCGCCCCAGCACCCTGCCGGATCGACAACGTCCCCCACATTCGCGACGTCGAGACGATGCTGGCGCTGCTCGAGCATCTCGGCGCGAAGATCGAGTGGATCGGCGCGAACGCGGTGTCGGTGGACACTCGCGCGGCCGAGCCGCGCGAGCTCGATGCGGCGTTGTGCGCGCGTATTCGCGCGTCGATCCTCCTCGCCGGACCGATGCTCGCCCGTTTCGGGCGGGTCACGTTGCCCCCGCCCGGCGGGGATGTCATCGGGCGGCGACGGGTGGACACGCATTTCCTGGCGCTCGAGGCACTGGGGGCGGAGGTGGAGGTCGGTACCCGCTACCGGCTCGAGGCGAAGCAGCTCTCCGCGGCCGACGTGTTTCTGGACGAACCGAGCGTGACGGGGACCGAAAACGCCGTAATGGCGGCGGTGGCCGCGCGCGGTCGCACGGTGTTGCGGAACGCGGCGAGCGAGCCGCACGTGCAGGATCTCGCCCGCTTCCTCGCAACGCTGGGCGCCCGGATCGAGGGCATCGGCACGAACACCCTCACGATCCATGGGGGCGAGCCACTCGTCGCGCCGGCGGCGCCGTTCACAATCGGGCCGGATCACATCGAGGTCGGCTCGTTCATCGGGCTTGCCGCGGTCACGAACGGGACCGTCCGGATCGACGGGGTGCGTGCCGACGACCTGCGGGCCACCCTGTTCGCGTTCGACCGCCTCGGCGTGCGCCCCCGGCTCGAAGGGGAGACGCTCATCGTCGGGCCAAACCAGGAGCGGCGCATCCGTCCCGACCTGGGAGGGCATATCCCGAAGCTCGAAGATGGCCCCTGGCCGGCGTTCCCCGCCGACCTGATGTCCATCGCCATCGTCGTGGCCACCCAGTGCGAGGGGCCGCTGCTCGTGTTCGAGAAGATGTTCGAATCCCGGCTCTTCTTCGTGGACAAGCTGATTGGGATGGGGGCCCGCATCGTGCTGTGCGATCCGCATCGCGCGGTGATCGCAGGGCCGTCCCCGTTGCGGGGCGGGGAGGTGGAGAGTCCCGATATCCGGGCGGGGATGGCGGTCCTGCTCGCGGCCCTCGCGGCGGAAGGCGAGTCGGTGATCCACAACGTGGGACAGATCGAGCGCGGCTACGAGAAGATCGACGAGCGGCTCCGCGCGCTGGGCGCCCACATCGAGCGGCACGAGGATGGGCACTGATCCCGCGACCGCGGCACCGCCGTCCGGCCCGCTCGCCGCCACGCTCGTGCTCGAGGTGCCGGCCGGGGACGCGGCGGTCCCGCGAGTCGAGCTCGCCGACTGGGCCTCGCGCTTCGGTCTCGTTGCCGGCATTACGACGCGTCTCGGCGGATTCTCGCTCGGGCTGTGGGGCGAGGAACCCGTCGGCCCGGTGATGACCCGCTGGCGGGCGTTTCGCCAGGCGCTCGAGCCTGGATTCCGAACGCTGGTGATGGGGCACCAGGTGCACGGCACGGGGGTGCAGTGGCACGAGAACCTCCCCCCGGGCTGGATCGTGCAGGATGGAATCGACGGTCACGCGACGGGGCAAGCGGGGGTCCTCCTCGCCGTCACCGTCGCCGACTGCATTCCCGTCTACCTCGCCTTCCCGGAACGGGGCGCCGTGGCCTTGCTCCATGCCGGGTGGCGGGGCGTCGCCGGAGGGATCCTGGAGCAAGGTGTGGAGACGCTCGTCGAGCGTTCCAAGGCGTCGAGGCGAGATATCGTAATGCATTGTGGTGTCGGCATTTGCGGTAACTGTTATGAAGTAGGTTCTGAGGTCGCGGAGCAGCTGAATGGGCGGCCCGGGGACGCCGGCCAGAGTCATGTAGACCTGCGGTCCATCCTCGTCGCGCGAGCCTCGAACCTCGGGATTCGCGACGTCACGATTTCGACCTATTGCACCGCCCATCACACCGACCGGTTCTTCTCGCACCGAGCATCTGGCGGGCGGGACGGTCGCATGGTGGCCTACCTGGGGCGGCCTTTGGCTTGACACCGAAGGGGTGTGGGGTACATTCCGCTGCGAAGCGGGCGAAGTTCGGCCCGCGCTTTTTTTTATGCTCTCCGACACCCTGGTGGAGGCCGTTCGAGCCCGCCTCGAGGAATTGGGTCTCGATCTGGCCGACATTCGCCTGGGCGGCACGCCGAACCGGCCGCTCGTTCAAGTGCGCATCGATTGGCCCCCGGGGGACCCCGAGCGGCGCGTGACGGTCGAGGACTGCGCGCGCGCCAGCCGGGCGCTGGAGGCCTGGCTGGACGAGGGGGGGCCGTTGGGCTCTCGCTACCAGCTCGAAGTGTCCAGTCCGGGACTCGATCGACCGCTCCGCTGGCACCGCCATTGGGTGCGCTTCGTCGGGCGGGAGGTGTCGGTGAAGCTCGAGGGTCTGGGACGGGTGCGCGCTCGCATCGTGGCCGTGCCGGACGAAGCAACCGTCGTGCTGCAACCCGAGGGCCGTGAGCCCCTGACGCTGCCGCTCGTCGCCGCCCGGGAAGCGAGA
>JBGPIW010000493.1:0-2528 GCA_041485045.1 Gemmatimonadota bacterium
AACTGCGAGGAACCCATGTCCAGCCGTACCCTTCGAATGTTCACCGTTGTCGCGCTGATCAGCGCTCCCGCCCTCTCCGCCCAGAATCCTCCCGCGCCACCGAAGCCCGGTCCAGCGCAAGAGAAGCTCGCCTATTTCGCGGGCCGGTGGACCATGGAAGGCGAGATGAAGCCTGGTCCGATGGGACCCGGCGGCAAGGTGACGAGCAACGACGTGTGTGAGTGGTTTGCGGGTGGTTTCCACCTCATTTGCCGCGGGGAAGGCACCTCCCCAATGGGGGCCGGGAAAAATCTCGGCATCCTGGGCTATGATGGCGAGCGGCACCGCTACACCTATTACGGGATCGACAACAACGGGATGGGGGATCCGGCCTACGGGCAGCTGGCCGGGGATACCTGGACCTGGGAAGGCGAAACGATGATGGGCGGACAGGCCATCAAGGAACGCTACGTCGTCAAGCAGGTCTCGGCCGATTCCTACACGTTCGAGTTCTCCATGTCTCAGGCCGCCGGGCCGTGGGCCGTGGTGATGTCGGGGACGGAGACGAGAGCAAAGTAGTCCACTCGGCGGCTAGGCGGCTCACTGTCCGCCTAGCCGTCTGTATCCCACCTGCCCATATTTTCTTCCCCCCGTGCAGGAGTGTTCGCGCCCATGCGCGTCTACAAGACAAGTGAGATTCGCAACGTGGCGGTCGTCGGCCACGGCGCGTGCGGCAAGACGTCCCTCGTCGACGCCCTCGCGTTCGTGGCCGGCACCAGCAAGCGACACGGGTCCGTGAAAGACGGGACCGCCCTCACCGACTACACCGCAGACGAAATCGAGCGCAAGTACTCCATCAACCTGGCCATGGCGGTCGCCGAGTGGCTGGACACCAAGATCAATCTGATCGACACGCCGGGATATCTCGATTTCACCGGTGATGCGCTGGCGGGCGTCTGGGCCGCTGACGGTGCGGTCGTGGTCGTGCCGGCCACTGCGGGCGTCGAGGTCGGCACCGAGAAAGTGTGGGACTACTGCGAGCAACGCGGCCTGCCGCGGATGTTTTTCGTGTCCCTGATGGACAAGGAGCACGCCGACTTCGAGAAGGTGTATCGGTCGATCAAGGACCGCCTGACCCCCAAAGTGATCCCGGTGGAGATCCCGGTCGGCGAAGGACCGGCGTTCCACGGCATCATCAACCTCTTCTCGAAGAAGTGCCATCTGTACAAGAAGGGAACGAAGGCGGGCGAGTACGACGAGGTCGACGTGCCCGCCGAGTACCAGGACCGCTTTGCGAAATACTCGCAGGAGCTGATCGAGAGCATCGCCGCGACCGACGACGCGCTGCTGGAGCGCTATCTGGGTGGTGAAGAGATCGGGCGAGACGAAGCGATCCGCGCCATGAAAGCGGGGATGGCCAAAGGCGAGCTGTTCCCCCTGTTCTGCGGCGCCGCCGAGCTGACCTACGGGACTCGGGCGCTGCTCGCGAAGCTGGTGGAGCTCATGCCCGCGCCGGCGGAGCGGTCCCCGATCGAGGGACAGCGCTGGGGCAGTGCCGATCGGATCACGCTGAAGCCGGACGACGCCGGACCGTTCGTCGCGCAGGTATTCAAGACGATTTCCGAGCCGCATGTGGGCGATGTGTCGTACTTCCGCATTTATTCGGGCAGCGTGCGGAACGGGCAGGATGTGTACAACGCGCCCCGGCAGGCCACCGAGAAGCTCAACCACCTGTGCGTGGCGGTGGGTAAGGAGCGCACGGAGGTGGCCGAGCTCCACGCGGGCGACATCGGGGTCGTCGCCAAGCTGCGCGACACGCATACGAACGACACGCTCTCGACCCAGGTCAACCAGATCGTGCTGCCGAAAATCCCGTTCCCCGATCCGGTGATCACGGTCTCGGTCGAAGTGAAGCAGCGGGGCGAAGAGGACAAGCTGTCCACCGGCCTGCACAAGCTGCACGAAGAGGACCCGACCTTTCACCACGAATACAACGGGGAGCTCGGCCAGACGCTGATCCGCGGCCTGGGCGAGCGCCACCTCGAAATCGTGGTAGGACGCCTGGCGCGCAAATTCGGCGTGCACGCGTTGATCGGGAAGCAGAAGATCGCCTACCGCGAGACGCTGCGGGGCAAAGCCGAAGGGCAGGGGAAGCACAAGAAGCAAACCGGCGGCCGCGGCCAGTACGGCGATTGCTGGATCCGGATCGCGCCGCTGCCACGGGGGTCCGGGTTCGTCTTCGACGACCAGATCGTGGGCGGGGTCATTCCCCGGCAATACATTCCAGCCGTCGAGAAAGGCATCGTCGAAGCGATGACGCGCGGCCCGGTGGCGGGCTACCCCGTCGTGGATTTCAAGGTGGAGCTGTTCGACGGCTCCTACCACGACGTGGACTCGAACGAGATGTCGTTCAAGATGGCCGGTATCCTGGCGTTCCGGAACGTCACTCCGAACTGCAAGCCGGTGCTGCTCGAGCCGATCATGGAGGTCGAAGTCTGGACGCCCGACGACTACCAGGGCGCCGTGATGGGGGACCTCTCCTCGCGCCG
>JBGPIW010000494.1:0-2527 GCA_041485045.1 Gemmatimonadota bacterium
GCGCCAACCGTCGCAAGTGTAGACACCTAGCTCATCCAAGTGGGCGCCGGCCCTCCCCGCCGTTCGGGGGAGGGCCTTTGCGTTGCCCCGGCGGATGGTAGCTTACCGCCCGATGGCTGCCCTGACGGTGGTCGCCCTGGTATTCGCCGCTTCGGGCGCGCTCCTCTTTGCGATCACGTTCTACTGTGCACGGCGGCGCAGGCTGCTCCGCGGCCTCGGCGCGCTGCTTTCGGGACTGCTGGCCGTGGCATTGGCGGCGCTCGCCGCCGCGGTGACCGTCGGCGTGCGGGGGTACCGCGCCCTGACCACCGAGGAGGTGGCCGCGCGGGTCCGCACCGAGCCGCTCGGTCCCCAGCGCTTCCGAGCCACGGTCGAGCTTCCCGATGGCCGCGTGGGGCGGTTCGACATCGCGGGCGATCAGCTCTACGTGGATGCCCACATCCTCAAGTGGAAGTCGATCGTGAACCTGCTCGGGCTGCGAACGGGCTACGTGCTCGACCGCGTCGGCGGGCGCTACACCGGCGTCGCCGACGAACGGCAGCGCCCCCACACGGTCTTCCCGCTCGGTCCCGAACGGATGGTGGACGTGTTCGGCTTCGTACGCCGTCATCCGCGCTTCCTCGCGCCGCTGGTGGACGCCACGTACGGGTCCGGCACCTTCGTCGGGGCCGAGCAGCCCGGGCACTTCGAGGTTCGGGTGTCCACCACCGGTCTCCTGATCCGGCCGGCGGCAGACTCGACTCCGCCCGCGCCGTAACGGGGCGCGCGGCAAGCCGATGCTGATCCTCAAGCTGCTGCAATCGCTTGCGAAGGCGCTGCACAGCGAGGGCACGCCGGGACAAGTCGCCCTCGGACTGGCGCTGGGCTCGATCCTCGGGCTGACGCCGCTGCTCAGCCTGCACAACCTCCTCGTAGCGGCGTTGATCCTTCTATTGAATGTCTCCGTCCCCGGTGCCACGCTGGGCTGGGCGCTCGCCATCCCGCTGGGGTTCGCCCTCGATCCGATGTTCGACGCGCTGGGCCGGCAGCTGCTGCTCGGGACCCCCGCACTCACGCCGTTGTGGACGGCGCTCGCGAATCTGCCGGTCGTGCCGCTCAGCAACTTCAACAACACGGTGGTGCTGGGCAGCCTCGTCAGCGCGTTGCTCCTTTTCGCGCCGATTTTCTATGGCAGCCGCTGGGCCGTGCGCCGGTACCGGGAGACCTATGGGGAGCGGGTGCGGAGCTCCGCGCTCTACCGGGCCGTGACGGCGTCGCGGCTGTACGGGATCTACCGTCTGTTCCGGCCGGGGACGTGAGCGTGAAGATCGCGATCGTGCGCTGGAGGGCACTCGTCCCGCTGGTGTTGTTGCTCGCGGTGCTGGTGGGAGGCTGGATGCTCCTCGCCGACCGGCTGGGACGGCTGGCGCTGGAGCGCGGTGGGACGGCGCTGCTCGGAGCGAAAGTGGAAGTGCGCTCCTTCCATTTCTCGCTCGGCCAGGGGGACGTCACGGTGCGAGGCCTGGTCGCCGCTTCGCCGTTCGATTCCCTGAAGAACCTGGTCGAAGCGGACGAGCTCGCGGCGGACCTCGATCTCCTGCCGCTGCTCGAGAAGAAGGTCGCGATCGACCGCCTCGCCGCCAACGGCCTGCGGTTCGGGACCGCCCGCACGACCAGCGGCTTCGTGCCGTCGAGCGGGACCAGCGCCAGCGCCCAGATCATGGCCAACGTGAAATCCTGGGCGGCCCAGCCGGCCCTCCAGGTGCCGATCCTGCAGCTCGCGACGGGAAGGCTCAGCGTGGACAGTCTCGACCCGCGGAAACTCCAGACGGTACAAGCGGCCGAGTCGCTGGCGGCGCGGGCCGACTCGAGCCGGCGGGCCTGGACCGCGGCGCTCGACAGTCTGAACGCCAAGGCCACGGCGGATTCGGCGGTGGCGTTCGCACAGCGGCTGCGGGGGGCGAAGCCCACCGATCTCGCACTGCTGCGCGACGCGCGCCGCATGGTCGACCGCGTCAAGCAGACGCGCGACCGGCTGACGGCCCTGGATCGCGGGCTGAAGGCCGGCGCCGGTACGCTGGACCAGGGATTGGCGTCGCTGCAGGCCGCGCGGCGGCGCGACTACGACTTCGCCCGGAGCCTCGTGCGGCTGCCGCCGATAGACGCGACGGCGATCGC
Source organism: Gemmatimonadota bacterium (assembly GCA_041485045.1). GTDB lineage: Bacteria > Gemmatimonadota > Gemmatimonadetes > Gemmatimonadales > GWC2-71-9 > DASTHG01. Next base: position 2,158 of record JBGPIW010000494.1, read on the forward strand.
GTGGGTCCTGTTCGGCCCGGAAGCCGTACAGAAGTTCCAGCGGGCGCTCTACTACACCCAGCTGGGACGGGCCTACATGCCGCCCGGCCTGCTGCCACACCCGCACGACGGACCCGAGCGGTCGCGCCGGGCGGGCACGACGGTCGAATTCCCGCGCGCGAGCCGGCCACCGGGGTTCCTGCTGCGTGACGCCGAGCTGTCGTTCCTCCTGAGCGCCGACTCCACCGGGCCGCGGCGCTACTCGGGGCGTCTGCAAGGGCTGACGAGCGCCCCCGCGCTGTACGGCCGGCCCACCACGTTCGCGGTGCGCGCCCCCACCGTGTCGGCCGACGGGATGTTCGACCACGTGCACGCGATTTCCCGCGACGCC
>JBGPIW010000495.1:0-2523 GCA_041485045.1 Gemmatimonadota bacterium
AGGCGTCCGCTCGAAACGACGCCGGCAACCGCTGGTTCAACCAGCGTTTTTTGACCACCATGGCGAGCGAATCCGGCGGCGTGCCGAGCGGCATCATCTTGGCGAAGGCGGCACGCTGGGTGTCGGGAATCCTGGGGCGGAGGACGTCGGCCGACTGACTGTACCAAGGAGCTAAGGCGCCGGCCTACAGCCGTTAGGTCGTCCCAAACCTCCAGCACGAGCGATCCGGTCCCCCCCCAGCAGGCGATTCTTGACACGGGGCGGCCGGATCGCAACTTTTTGTGGCGTGGTGAGTTGGCCTCAGCGACCACAGGCCATGGTAAAACGCACTCGGGTGATGGTCATCGACGACAATCGGCTGGTCCGGGAGGGGCTCGCAGCCCTGCTCGATGCGGAGCCGGACCTGAAAGTCGTTGCGACCGCGGATGACCGGACGAGCGGACTGCGCGATCTGCCGGAGTTCGCGCCCCACGTCGTGCTCGTCGACGCGGCGTTGGACAATGGCGACGGGTACGCCTTCGTGGAAGCCCTGCACAGCACCGCGCCTGCGTCCAAGGTGATCGTGATGGACCTGCTGCCGGAGCCCGAGGACCTGATCGAGTTCGTCAAGGCCGGGGCGAACGGATTTGTCATGAAAGACGCGACGGTCGCGGATCTCATGAGCACGGTTCGGTCGGTCGCCCAGGGGAGGGATGTGGTTCCCGCCGCCTTGACCCGGACACTGCTCTCCCACATCGCCGAACAAGCGGCGGCGATTCGTCGCACGCCGGGCGTGGCAGAATCGGTGCAGATGACGAAGCGCGAGCGGGAGATCATGAACCTGATCGCCGAGGGCCTGAGCAACAGGGAGATCGGCCAGCGACTCAGCATCGCGACCTACACGGTCAAGAGCCACGTGCACAACATCCTGGAAAAGCTGGCCCTGCATACCCGGCTGCAGATCGCGGCGTTCACCCACAAGACCGGGCCTATCCCGCCCACGACCTAGACTGCTGCTCTCTGCGCTTCCTGCCCCAAAGGATCTAGTTCGGTCGGCCCATCGAGACTCAGCCCTCTCTCCTCCGGCGGACGGATTTCCGAGTCGCGCGGTCGCTGACATTTTTCTATGCTCGGGCGAGCGCCAACGCACGAGTCAGCGGAGAGGCAGAGATGAAGCCGCTCGTCATTGCCGAGAAGGTGATCGCGGGTCGCCTGCGCATCGAGCCGGGGAGGGCGAAAGTGGATCCCCTCTCCGCGACGGCGCGGGTGCTCGGCACGTCCCGCCGCAGGGCTCGAGTCGCGCTCGAAGGGCCGATGAGCCTCGCCCGTCGGTGCGCCCGCGTGATCGCCGCGCTCAAGGCGGCCGGCGACGACGAGGCGCTCGTGCGCTTCATCCAGCCGATCGACCTCGCGATCCACGCCGCTCAACCGGCCACTCTCGCGGATGACGCGCTCTCCGGGGCGCTGAGGGTCTCGCACGAGGACGGCGCCTCATGACCGCCTTCCTGGTGCTACTGCTGTTCAGTCTCCTCTTGATGCTGGGTGGCGACCAGCGGAGGTCTGCCCCATGAGACCCCCTCCCGACGAGAGTCTCGACGCTCCCGCGTACACACGAGCGCTGACGTCCCTCCCTGAATTCCGGCGCAGTCAGGCGCTCCGGGCGGCCGCCCGCGACGACGCCGAGAATCGCACCTTCAACCAGCGGTTCTGGGCCACCCTGGCGAGCGAAGCCGGCGGTGTACCGAGCGAGATCGGCACGGGGTGGTGGGCACGATGGGTGACGGGATCCAGGTGGCGGATCCCGGACGGTCTTCCCACTCCCGACCTCGAGGTCCTGCGGCACCGGTGGTAAGCGCCGTCCCTCACACCCCCGGGTCGAGCCGGTTAGCGAGCTGACGCGCCGCAGCGAAGAGCATCTTGGACTCGAGCGAGTCCGCGTGGATTTTCCCGGCCGTCACATCCACCTCGATCCCGCGGCAGCACTCCGCCGCCCGCCGCATGCGAAACCGCCCCACGAATCCCTGGTAGTCACTCGAGTCGCCGGCCATGAGGACGCCCCACAGGCGGATCCGGATGTCGTCGACCGCCTGCTTCAGGTCCGCGACACCCTCCTGAGGAATCTCGGGGGCCTCCGCGAGCCGCTGCGCCATCGTCAGGATCGCCGTGCGCACTTCGCCCATCGCCGGATTTGCAGCGGGAGTGGTCATCGGTTCCGTCGGGTTATGGTCGCCCAATCATATCGGTCGCCATCCGGGTGAGCAACCAACGTGCACATTGCCCTCCCGTGCGGCGCGAGTCACAATTAGTGGCACACTCTCCACGGGAGATCCGAGTGTCAGAGCAGTGCGTCGCGGCGGCCAAGGCCGCATTCGCGTCTCAGGGCCCCGCCGTCACCCTCGGCGCGGTGGTGCACGAGGGCGTGTGCACTCCCGGTCCCATCGTGACCGTGCCGCTCGCCATGATGAACCGCCACGGCCTCATCGCGGGGGCGACGGGCACCGGCAAGACCAAGACCCTGCAGCTCATCAGCGAGCAGCTCTCGGC
>JBGPIW010000496.1:0-2521 GCA_041485045.1 Gemmatimonadota bacterium
GGCGCGCTGGTGCGCCACGACATCAACGCGGTGCTCGACGGGACGGGGGCCTATCTGATCCTGAACGGCCTCTCCGTGCTGCACGGGCACCAGCACGTGGATCACCACACGACGATCGAGCACGCCAAGCCGCACGGCGAGAGCCACGAATACTTCAACGGCGTCTTCGATGGGGAGTCGCGCGGCGTCTTCAACGGCCGGATCATCGTGCGCCCCGGCGCGCAGCGGACCGACTCGAAACAGACCAACAGCAACCTGCTCCTCTCCGACGTCGCCCGCGCCGACAGTCAGCCGCAGCTCGAGATCTACGCCGACGACGTCAAGTGCACGCACGGCTCGACCGTGGGTCCTCTGGACGAAACGGCGCTCTTCTATTTAAGGAGCCGCGGCATCGGTGCGGTGGAGGCGCGCGGCTTGCTCACCTACGGGTTCGGGGCGGACATCCTCGACCGGGTGACGATCCCCGGGGCGCGCGCCCGCCTCGATCGCCAGATCCGGCACCGCCTGGGCGTCCCGGATCTCGCGGCGAGCGCGGCGTGACCAGCGTGCGCCAGGCGCCGGCGCCGGGTACCCACCCTGCCCCGGACCTCGCGAGACTGCGCGGCGATTTCCCGCTGCTCTCGACGACCGTTCGCGGCAAGCCGCTCGTCTACCTCGACAACGCAGCCACCAGCCAGAAGCCGCGCGCGGTGATCGAGCGGATCGAGCGTTACTACGCGACGGAAAACGCGAATGTCCACCGGGGTGTGTACGAGCTGAGCGAACGCGCCACGGCCGCGTACGAAGCGGCGCGAGAGAAGGCACGCGCCTTTCTCAACGCCGCGTCCACGCGCGAGGTCATCTTCGTGCGCGGTACGACCGAGGGAATCAACCTCGTCGCGTCGAGCTGGGGACGGCCCCACCTCCAGCCGGGAGACGAAGTGCTCGTTTCCGCGCTGGAGCACCATTCGAACATCGTCCCGTGGCAGCTCGCGTGCGAGGAGCGTGGAGCCTCGTTGCGAGTGATTCCGATGAACCGCCGAGGCGAGCTGCTGCTCGAGGAGTACGCTCGGCTGCTCACCGACCGGACGAGGATCGTGGCGGTGGCGCACGTGTCTAATTCGCTGGGGACGATCAATCCCATTGCTGACATCGTCCGCCTCGCCCATTCCCGCGGCGTTCCCGTGCTGGTGGACGGCGCCCAGGCGGCGCCGCATCTCCGGGTCGACGTGCAACACCTGGGCGCCGACTTCTACACGGTGTCGGGACACAAGATGTTCGGACCGACGGGCATCGGCGTGCTCTACGGAAAGGCCAAGCTGCTCGAGGCGATGCCGCCGTACCACGGCGGCGGCGACATGATCAAGTCGGTGACGTTCGCGAAGACCACCTACGCCGACCTCCCTGCCAAGTTCGAAGCCGGCACCCCCCACATCGCGGGGGCCGTAGGCCTCGGCGCGGCGATCGACTACCTCGGCGCGCTCGACTGGGAAGCGGTCACCGCCCATGAGCGCGACCTGCTGATGTACGCCACGGCGCGCCTGGAGGAGATCCCCGGCATCCGGCTCGTCGGCACCGCGGCGCACAAGGCGAGCGTCGTCTCGTTCGTCGTGGAGGGTGTACATGCGCACGACGTGGGCACGATCGTGGATCAGGAGGGGGTGGCGATCCGCACCGGCCACCACTGCACCCAGCCGGTGATGGATTTCTTCGGCGTGCCGGCGACGGCCCGGGCGTCGTTCGCGTTCTACAACACACGCGCCGATGTCGATGGTCTCGTCGCCGCGCTCGAGAAGGTCCGGAAGGTGTTCGCCTGATGGCCGACCTGAGCGATCTCTACCAGCAGATCATCATCGAACACAACCGCAGTCCGAGGAACTTCAAGCAGCTGCCGCACCCCTCCCGCGCCGCAGAGGGGTCGAACCCCTTGTGCGGCGACCAGATCCGGCTCGAGGTGGAGCTGGACGGCGACCGTATCACCGACATCGGTTTTCAAGGCTCGGGCTGCGCGATCTCCCAGGCGTCTGCCTCGCTGCTCACTGGCGCGGTCCTGGGCAAGACCAGGCCCGAAGCCGAGGTGCTGTTTCAGGAGGTTCACACGATGCTGACGTCCGGGCACGACGCGCCGGTGGATGCCGCGCACCTGGGCAAACTGGCGGCCCTGGCCGGGGTGCGGCGCTTCCCCATCCGCGTAAAGTGCGCCAGCCTCTCCTGGCATACCCTCCACGCGGCGTTGCAGGCCGCGGCGGAGCCCGTTACGACAGAGTAGTTTATTCTCCGCTGAAACCCGAAGTCGTCGTATCCGTTCTCCTGCGAGAGCCATGACCACGTCCGTCCTCATCGTCGACAATGTGACCAAGCGCTTCGCTGGCCATCTTGCCGTCGACGCCCTCTCCCTCGCGGTCCCGCGTGGTGTGATCTACGGGCTTCTCGGGCCCAACGGCGCCGGCAAGACCACCACGATCCGGATGATGATGGACATCTACGAACCGGACTCCGGCGCAGTGCGGCTGTTCGGGACGCCAGGAGGTGGGCGGGAGCA
>JBGPIW010000497.1:0-2514 GCA_041485045.1 Gemmatimonadota bacterium
AGGCGAGCATACAGTCGTTCGGTCATGGCCGCGCCGAATAATGGGGGTGGAACGCCACGCGTCAAACCCGCGTGGCGGGAGCGTGTAGGAATCGAACCTACCGAGGCCCTTGCGGACCCCAGCTGGTTTTGAAGACCAGTCAGGCCACCAGGCCCGATCCGCCCCCAGACGCGCGAGAACGCTAATCATCGTGGGAAGATGTTGTCACATCCGTACCGCACCTCACCATAGATTGGTGTGGTAGCGGTGCAACGCCCGATCGCTCACGCGTGAAAACCGTTGGTCGCCAAGACGCCGAATGTGGCGGGAATCGTTACCGCAAGATGGCCCAATTGTTGCAGTTACGAAGTCGGACTCCCAGGAGAAATCACTCGATGCGCCCGGTGCAACACCGAACTCTGCGCCAGTCTGCCCTGCTGACCCTGTCGCTCGCGCTCGTCGCTTGCAGCGACACCGACAATCCCATGCGGCCTTCGGTCCAGGGGCTGTTTACGACGCCCACCGGCCTCGTGACGGCCAACCCACCGCAGGTCTTCACCGGCGCGGGCGACATCTCGAGCTGCAGCAACACCGGCGACGAGGCGACGGCGAAGCTGCTCGACGCCATCCCGGAGGGAACCGTTTACAACATCGGCGACGACGCGTACGACAACGGGACCACCGCCGAATTCGCCTGTTACAACTCGACGTGGGGGCGGCACAAATCTCGCACCAAGCCCACGGCCGGCAACCACGAATACAATACCTCCGGCGCGGGGCCCTACTATGCGTACTTTGGCGCGGCCGCCGGGCCGGCAGGGCTGGGCTACTACAGCTTCAACCTGGGCGCCTGGCACATCATCGCGCTGAACAGCAACATCTCGCGATCGGCCGGGTCGGCTCAGGACACCTGGCTCGCCAACGACCTCGCGGCCCACCCGAACCAGTGCACGCTCGCCTATTGGCATCACCCGCTCTACTCCTCGACCGGGGGCTCGGGCTCGGGCGGTGTGAGCATCGCCTCGATGCGGCCGTACTGGGACCGCCTGTATGCGGCGCACGCGGATCTGGTGTTGAACGGCCACCGGCATTTCTACGAGCGTCTCAACCTCATGAAGCCGGACGGCTCGGCGGACCCCGCTAACGGCATTCGCGAGATCGTCGCGGGGATGGGCGGCATCGGCGGCGGCAGCGAGACCAATCTCTTCCCGACGCACCAGGTGGGGGACGGCAGCACGTTCGGCGTGCTGAAGCTCTATCTCTACGATGACAGCTACGCCTGGAAGTTCGTCCCCGTCGCCGGAAAGACGTTTACCGATTCGGGGAGCACGGCGTGCCATTCGTCCGGCGGGGGCAGCGGCGGGGGCGTCGTCTCGGCCAGCAATTCCACAGTCTCGGCCTCCCCCACGTCGTTCACCGTAGGGACCGGGTCCTCGACGATCACGGTCACTGCCCGGGACGACAACAGCGCCACGATGAGCGGCGCTGCGGTGTCGCTGGTCTCCTCGGGCAGCGGGAATACCCTGACCCCCTCCTCGGGATCGACGAACGGCAGCGGCGTTTTCACGAGCACGCTCACCTCCACCGTAGCCGAGGGCAAGACCATCACCGCCACAATCAACGGCACCGTCATCAACCAGACGGCGGCGGTGACGGTGAATTCGTCCGGGGGCGGGGGCGGCGGGACCGTGACCCCGACACTGTTGACGTCGGGCGGCGACGGAGTGAACCAGAAGATCTACACCACCGCGTCGATCGCGCCCGCGGCGAACGCCCTTGTCACCGTCGCGGTACTGGGTCGCAATGGCAGTGGCGCGAACACGCCGACGATCGTCGGCGGCGGCATGTCCACCTGGACCCAGGTGGCAAGTGTGGATTTCAATACCATCGCGACGCCGCTCTCACGATTGGTTGTGTTCCGCGCGATGAGTGGCTCGCCCGGAAGCGGCCCGATCACGATCACGTACTCGAGCAGCCAGTCCAACGCGCAATGGCTCGTGACGCAATGGACCGGCGTCGACCAGACCGGGAGCAACGGATCGGGGGCGATCGGCCAAACCGGCGCCGCCCAGGGCAACTCGGTGACAACGTTGAACGTCCCGCTCGCCGCGTTCGCGAACGCCAACAACGTCGGGTTTGGCGTCGTGGGCGTCGCCGGGACCGTCACACCGGGAAGCGGCTTCACCGAAATCGGTGAAGGGACTTCCGGGGAGTCGATGGTGGTCGAGGGCGAGTGGGGCACCAACAAGAACGCCATGGCCGCGAGCTGGGCAAGCGCCAATGCCGGGTTGCTCGGGCTCGAGATCAAGGCGGGGACTCCGAGCGGGCCGACAGTCTCGGCGTCGTTGTCCACGGTGAGCGCCACATCGCCGATCACGGCGGGTGGAGCAGCCTCCACCATCACGATCACGGCCAGGGACGGCAGCGGCAACCCCGTCAGCGGCGCCACCGTAGTTCTGGCGGCCACGGGCAGCAACAACACCCTGACCCAGCCGGCGGGCACAACGGCGCTGGACGGGACCATTACCGGATCGC
>JBGPIW010000498.1:0-2509 GCA_041485045.1 Gemmatimonadota bacterium
GCTGCGGCTCCCGGCGGAATGGTCGGGGACGAGCCAGGTCAGTCTCGCCATCGGGTACGAGGTCGCGGTGACACCGTTGCAGATCGCGGTGGCGTACGGCGCCATCGCCAACGACGGCCTCCTGCTCGCGCCCACCCTGGTTCGCGAGATTCGCGATCCCGCGGGTGAGGTGCTGTACCGCCATCGCCCCGAGCCGGTGCGCCGGGTGGTGTCGGCCCGCATCGCCCGGCAGCTGCGTGAGCTCCTCCAGGGAGTGGTGCGGCGCGGCACCGGTACCGGCGCCACGATCGCCCACTTCGAGCTGGCCGCCAAGACGGGCACGGCCCGGCGCGTGGTCCATGGGAAATACGCACCGGACGAATACACCGCGTCGTTCGCCGCGCTGTTTCCGGCGGATGAGCCCCAGGTCGTCGTCGTCGTGAAGATCGACGACCCCGACCCGCGCAAGAAGGGCTATTTCTCGGCGCAGACCGCCGCGCCCGTCACCCGATCCCTGATCGAGCAGGCCCTGGCCTCCCGCACTGTCACCCTGAATCAGGCGCGGCTCGCGACCGCACCCGCCGCCGCGACACCGCCTCCGCTGTCCGACGACGACGGCCTGGTTCCGTACGTCGTCCCATGGCCGTTCCACCCCGACACTGCCGCCGGCCGCGGTGACCGCACGGTGCCCGACGTGACCGGCCGCCCGCTGCGCGAGGCGGTGCGCGCGCTGCACCGGCGCGGGTTCCGGGTGGTGCTGCGCGGCTGGGGCAACGCGGAGCATACCTGGCCGGCGGCCGGCGCCGCCGCGCGCGCGGGGTCGGTCGTGACGCTGTTCGCGGCACCGCGCCCGTGACCACCCTGGATGGCATCGTGGCCGCACTGCGGGGCGCCGGACTCCTCAGCGTCGAGCCCGTCCTCCCGGCGGGCCTGCCGGATATCACGGGGCTCACCGCGGATTCGCGGCGGCTCGGGCCCGGGATGTTGTACTGCGCGGTGCGCGGCGCCGTCGACGACGGGCACCGCTACGTAGCCGCCGCCGCGGGGGCCGGCGCGTCGGCGGCGCTCGTCGAGACGTCGGTGGGTACGACGCTGCCCCAGATCGTGGTGAAGGACGGCCGGCGAGCCGCCGCCGTGGCCGCGGAAACGTGGTACGGCCGGCCGGCCGCGCGGCTCGACCTCGTCGGCGTGACCGGCACGAACGGCAAGACGACCACCGTGACGCTCCTCCGCCACGTCCTGACGGCGCTCGAGCCAATGGGGTCGATCGGCACGCTCGGCGCCTTCGCCCCCGACGGCTCGCCCGTCAAGAGCGAAGCCGGCAACCTGACGACGCCGGGGCCGATCGATCTCCAGGCGACCCTGGCCGCTCTGGTGGCGAGTGGCGCCCGGGGCGCCGCCATGGAGGTGTCTTCGCACAGTCTCGACCAGGGCCGGGTGGACGGCCTCGTGTTCCGCGCCGCGGTGTTCACCAACCTGACGCGGGATCATCTCGACTACCATCGCACCGCGGACGACTACTTCCGCGCCAAGGCGCGGCTCGTCGACCACCTGGCCTCCAACGGACTCGAAGTCGTGAACGCCGACGACCCCGCCTGGCAACGGCTGCGGCGCACCCACCGCCGGATCACGTTTGGCGAGCGCGGCGCGGAAGTCACCGCGCGCCGGATCGAGAGCGACGGGCGGGGGTCGCGGTTCGAGCTGGTGACGCCCCTGGGTTCTGCACTGGTGGGCTTGCCGCTGCTCGGCGGGTTCAACGTGGTCAACGCGCTGGGGGTCGCGGCCGTCGGTTGGGGGATGGGCCTTACGGTGGAAACCATCGCCCAACGACTCAGCACGGCGCCGCAAGTCCCCGGGCGCATGGAGCGGGTGGCCACGCAGCCGTGCACCGTGCTGCGCGACTACGCGCACACGCCGGACGCCCTGGAACGCGCCCTCGAGGCGCTGCGGCCGGTGACCACCGGGAAGCTGATCATCGTGTTCGGCGCCGGGGGCGATCGCGACCGCGGGAAACGGGCGCCGATGGGCGAAATCGCCGTCCGGCTCGCGGACGTCGCGATCGCCACCTCCGATAACCCCCGCACCGAGGACCCGGAGCGCATCCTGGACGAAGTGGAGGCGGGGATGAGCGGGAAGCCGCATCACCGCGTCGCCGACCGCCGGGAGGCGCTCGCCCTCGCGCTGTCGCTGGGGCGGGACGGGGATACCATCCTGCTCGCGGGGAAGGGACACGAGACCTACCAGGTGATTGGGACACAGAAGCAGCCATTCGACGAAGGCGCGATCATCCGCGAGTTGGGCGCCACGTGACGTTCTGGACGAGCGCGCGCGTGGCCGATGCGCTGGGCACGGCATCGCCCGTGTCCGCCGTATTCCCCCACATCTCCACCGACACGCGGGCGCTCATCCCGGGCGACCTGTTCGTCGCTCTCCAAGGGGAGCGATTCGACGCGCACGATTTCCTAGGGGAGGCACGGGCGCGGGGCGCCGCCGCCGCCGTGGTGCGGCGCGGCACGCCGCTGGTGCCGGA
>JBGPIW010000499.1:0-2504 GCA_041485045.1 Gemmatimonadota bacterium
CAGACCCTTCGGACCCTGGGCGACATCGAATTCGACGGCGTCACCCTCGGCGAGGCTACGGAAGCCATCGGCCTGGATCGCCGTGAAGTGGACGAACACGTCCGGACCCGACTCCTGCGCGATAAAGCCGAAGCCCTTCGCGTCGTTGAACCACTTCACTTTACCCTTTGCCATACAGATCAACCTCTACACTAATGGGGCATCGCCCCGGAGTGGTTCGACCCAGGTCCCCGCGACCAGGGGCGGGCTCAAACAAAAACCGCGAGACTGTTTGGTCCTCGCGGAGCGCAGACATCCGGTGACGGTGCCACGTATTGCTTGAACCGGGGCCAAAGGTAGGGTTCGAATACCGGGACTGTCAATAGAATGGAAGCCGGTCACAAGCGGGCCAGAACGCACTCCGCCATCATATCGACAGTATGGAGCCATCAGACGACGATTTCGCTGTGGCGCCGGGCTCTTCCGTCACTGCGCTTGGGGCCGTAACCTGATGCGTTCCGAGTGCGGCTGCCGTCGCTTACCCCGGTTTCGTTCGCCACATCATCTCGCGAGGATGTCATGATGTCGTCCCTTCTGCTCGCGCTCTTGGCGGTGCAGCAGCCTGCCCAGCAGTCCGCGCCGCTTCCCCAGCCGGTGGCCCGAGTCGAGGTTCGGCCAGCTGCCTACGCGCTCAAGGTCGGAGATACTGTCCGCGTCGCCGCTGTCGCCTACGACTCGGCGGGTCGACGGCTCGACAGCGTCAATGTTCGATGGGTCATGGGTGGCGGGCGCTTTGAGGGGCGTGTGGACTCGACCGGGCTCGTGTCGGCGGGCGCCACCGGAACGTTGAACGTGGCGGCTCTGGTCACCCTCCCCGGGCCGCCCAACCGGCCCGCGATCGGAATCGCGCGGATCACCGTGCTGCCCCTCCCGGCCGCAAAGATCGTCGTCACACCGCAGCCCACGCGCATGCTCGTCGGTACCTCGCTGGTACTCGACCCCGCAGCGATCTCCGTCGGCGGAGACCGCCGCTACGATCCGGTGTCCTGGTCATCCAGCCGGCCGGCGGTGCTCGAAGCGAGCGCCGCGGGACGGCTCACCGCACGGCTGCCGGGACAGGCCGCGGTCACGGCCACTGCGGGGGGCGCTTCCCTCACCTGGCGCGTCACGGTCGCCGCGAACCCCGTGACGCGAATCGGAGCGTCGCCCACGGATACCACGGTGCGTACGGGGGACGTCATCCGATTCCGGTTCGCGGCGACGGATGCCGCACGCCACGCGGTAGCCGATGCGCGGCCGGAATGGGCCGTGGCGCCGGTGGGAAGGGGGACGGCGACGATTGACGGCGACGGCGTGTTCGTGGCGAACGAGGCGGGGACATACCGCGTTGTGGCGGCCCTCGGGGTGAGGGCGATCGAGGCGATCGTTCACGTCGACGCGCGCAACGCGACTCGCATGGTAGCGATCGTGGGCCGTCTCCCGCTCAAGGGTTTTGAGGCTGCCGAGCTGTGGCTTCATCCCGACGGGAAGCATGCGTACATGTCCACCATCGGCGACCGTATCTACGCCATCGACATCTCGAATCCGGCCAAGCCGTTCCTCACCGACTCGGTGGTCGTGGACGCCCGTGTCGTGAACGACGTCATGACGACGGAGGACGGCAAGTTCGGCGTGATGACGCGCGAAGGGGCATCCAACCGCAAGAACGGCATCGTCATCCTGTCATTCGAAGATCCGGCGCACCCCAAGCCGATCGCCGAGTTTACCGAGACCGTCACCGGCGGCGTCCACAGCACCTACGTGTATCGCGGCTACGTCTACCTGACCGACGACGCGACCGGATCGATGCGGGTCATCGACCTGCGCGATCCATATCACCCGAAACAGGTCGCGCGCTGGCAGGTCGAACGCCCGGAGGCCGGGCGCACGCTGCACGACATCGACGTTCGGGATGGGCTCGCCACACTGTCGTACTGGAACGATGGCCTGATCATTCTCGACGTCGGCAACGGCATCAAGGGGGGCAGTCCGGAGAACCCCCAGCTCGTCTTGCAGTACAAATACGACCTCAACGCGCAATACAAGACCGTCGAGCTGGCGGGCGGACCGGGTTTCATCCGCGGAACCCACACGTCCTGGCGGGTCGGCATGCGGTACGTGTTCGTGGGCGATGAAGTCTTCCCGTCGCGCCAGCAGGGCGGCGGCGGAGGTGTGATCGGGCTGGGCCGGGCGTATGGCCGGCTGCACGTGATCGACATCTCGGATCTGGCCAACCCGAATGAGGTGGCCTGGTTCGAGCCGGAGGATGGCGGCAGCCACAATGTCTGGGTCGCGGGCGACACGCTGTACCTCGGTGACTATCAGGGCGGCTTGCGGATCCTGGATATCTCCGGGGAGTTGAAGGGCGATCTCCTCGCCCAGGGGCGCGAGTACGCTCACGTCCATACCGGAGACCAGGACGGCAACGTCCCGAACACGGCCAACGCGTGGGGCGCGATTTATCGCGACGGCCTCATCTACGTACC